>NZ_SZVK01000080.1:0-10591 GCF_005280595.1 Escherichia sp. MR
GATAGAAACAGAAGCCACTGGAGCACCTCAAAAACACCATCATACACTAAATCAGTAAGTTGGCAGCATCACCCATAAAGTGACGAACCTTTTTCAACAGTTGCCACATTGAACGGCACTGGTGATTTCGGGTTATTGTTTCATGAAGCGCCTGCCACAACCGTTCGACATGATTGACCCATGGCGAGTAAATTGGCTGATAAATCACCCTGAACTTTGGGTTTGCTTTCAGCCAGCGCAACGTTTCACAGCTTTTGTGGGTGATGTAGTTATCGACAATGAGCGTAATCTTTTTTGCCCGTCAGTATGTCTCCTTCAGATGTTTTAACAGCCTGATAAATAAGGATGAACCTTTACTGTTTCCACCCACGTAGCTGACTTTGCCCGTACCACTGTGCAGCGCACCGGCAAGATAGTACTTTTCATTCCGGCCCGGCGTAACAACGCGCTTTTGCTGCCCGCGTAACTGCCAGTCTGCGCCGATTTTGGGATTGAGGTGGATCTCCACTTCATCTTCGTAAAACACAGGGTGTTCTATGCTACAACTGGCTAACGCTACATTAATCGCTGCCATTTTTTCTTCCTTATTCGGGCCCCGGATACGCAGTGTTGGTGCTGCTCTGCGCCATACCAGTTCGGCTGCAGGTAACCATCGCCGGGAGAATGCTTAACAAGCTCACGCAGCAATGCGCAAATATGCTCGAACGGCCAGCGCCTCTCACGTCCTGACGGCAATGACTTCAGGCCTTCAACACCCGACAGCGTGAACCAGTTAATCCAGCGACCAATCGATGAGCGAGCACAGCAGAGTGTTCTGGCAGCATGACTGACGGTGTCACCACGATGCAGCATCAGCATGGCTGTGAGCCGCCGGGCGTGGTTTTTTGTCCTTTGTTTTATGGATCGTTTTCTGGATCAGGCGTCGTTCAGTTCTGGGTATTGGTGCTATGATCGGCACTGCTCCGTCCGGTTGGTGATTTGGGATATTCAGCGATTGATCAGATCGCATAATCGACTCTGTAACAGCCTGAACGGTGTCGGGGTGGTAACATAGATTAGGAAACAGGGTGCGGATGCCATCATGGCGCGGGTCATCAGTCCACTAACGACGCCGGATATATGGCAGCAAATCAGTGGTTGTATATTGAACAACTATAATAGCGTCAGATCTCACCATTATAACGGTGGGCTGACACCGAAAAAATTAGAGAACAGATAACGTTCTTAGCGTAAAACGGTGGTCAATATTACTTGACTACTACAAGCAATGGTTGCTGGCTAACCACAGTAAGGGTTATCCATTAATCGTGTTGACAAAGCGTTATGAGTTGTTTTCCTCTTATCTGCCATTGCACAGCAAATATCTCGTTCTCCCAACAAATAATGATCCGCTGTTTATTCCAGTTCACTATCTGATAATCCAGAAAACCTTGATCTGTCTGTAACTTGCTTGCCTTAAACGCACTCTCTTTCGCTGAAAACGCCAGTGTAAGCACCACAGAAAAGGGTAAATTGCTGACCACAAGCAGCTCGTATTCTGCTGGTGTCATAATGCTGTCTTTCAACTCTTCCGCTGCTTGTGCAGAGAAGATCTCTTCGATATCAATACCCATTGGTTGATGGGATACCACCGCTAATGCCGTAGCCTGGCAGTGACTAATACTGCCGTATAACCCGGCAGGCCAAAGTGGCTGGCGACGTTCACCGACAGGGGGGACGTACTTAAAGCCAAATTCCCGTAAAGCATGAACAGCAGCAATCCGTCCGGCTAAATGTTCGGCTTTGCGTTTCCGTCCGGCATGTTGCAGTTGCGCATAATGCGGCAGCCAGAGTAAATCCTGCTCGCGAAAACTCACCGGATCGAACTCAACAAAATGCAGCGTATGTCCGGCAAAGGGGAGGGAGGTATGCGTAGTTTTCATGTCGACCATATTAGAGACTGATGACAAACGCAAAACTGCCTGATGCGCTACGCTTATCAGGCCTACGTGATCCTGCAATATATTGAATTGGCAAGATTTTTGTAGGCCGGATAAGGCGTTCACGCCGCATTCGGCATGAACGACGCGCACTTTGTCAACAATCTGACGTTAGCATCAGAAGTGAGTGTTTACGCTCATATACCACGTACGTCCCGGCTCGTTATAGGTATACGCGCCGGCACCCGCGATATAGTTGGCTCCTGCCAAATCGCCTGTGGTCTGGGCATTACCCGCACGCCACAAACGTTTGTCGAACAGGTTGTCCACGCCGCCGGTCAGACTGACGTTCTTCGTCACATCCCAGGTCGCGCTCAGGCCAACAATGCTGTACGGACTGATTTCTTTGGTTTCCGGCCCAACCGCTGGCTGGCCTTTGTAGTTGTACTTCTTCGGTTGCTGCTTGCCGTACCAGGTGAAGGTTGTTTGCATCGACAAATCTTCCCGCGCCTGCCAGCTCAGCGTTGAGTTCAACGTATATTCCGGGATGATCGACAAACGGTCGCCCGTGGTTTTGTTTTCACTCTTCAGCATATAAGTGATGTTGTTGGTCCACATCACCGTTTCGCTAACCGGTACGTTTAACGATCCTTCCAGACCTTCAACCACCGCTTTCGGTACATTATCCCACTGATAGAGGTCAGTGCCGACTGCGTTTTGCCCTACAGCCACATAGCCCGCTTCAATCTTATTGCGATAATCGTTACGGAACCAGGTGACGCCCGCCAGCCAGCCGTCGCGTTTGAACTCCAGACCAATCTCCTTGTTGATACTGGTTTCCGCTTTCAGGTCATCATTACCTTGCAGATAGCAGCCGCCCGCGCTGGCATAGCAACCCTGACCTTTACTGTAGAGAATGTAGTTCGGGTTAGTCTGGTACAGACTCGGCGCTTTATAAGCACGGGCAATGCCCATTTTCAGCGTGAAGTCATCGCCTAAACCTTGCGATATGTTCAGCGCCGGGCTCCAGTTATTGCCGACTATACTGTGATGATCGAAACGCAGCCCCGGTGTCACGATGGTGCTGTCAGTCAGCTCCATGTTGTTTTCGGCAAACAGCGAGAAAATTTCTGCTTTTGAATACGGGCTACGGTCGGTGGCACTCACACCATCAATAGCACCGCCGGTATTCGTCCCGGTCAGCGCCTGGGTGTTGGAACTCAAGTCCTTCATCCGCTGCTGATTCCACTCCGTACCCAGCGTCAGCGTCTGGTTAACGAGGAAATCAATCGGCAGGTTAACTTCGCTGTGCAGCATCACGTCATCGAGATCAATATCGACGAAATCCTGCGTCGCTTTTTCGTTAAATTTCCCTTCGGTGCCGCCCGCCAGACCTTCCGGAATACGCGAGTTACGAGTGTGTTCGTACTGCACCCAGTTACTGGTGGTAACACCGTTATCCCAGCCACCGTTCCAGGTCAGTGAGTAATTCTGGCGATACAGACGGTTGGTTTCATCGCCGTATTTAGAGCGGGTATAAGCGTCGGAGTTGGTGTTCTGGGTATCGCCTGCATACAGGTTGCCCTGGCGGCTGTAACCCGCTTCCAGTTCCAGCGATTGCAGAGGCGCGAAGTCCCAACGAACTACGCCGTTAATATCTTTGTTGATCACCCCTTCGCGCCCGGCTGGTAGGGTAGTTGCATAGGTTCCGGCACGCGCGGACTGATGACCCTGGTTAATATCCCACGCATCGGCCTGGGTTTTGTCGAGATTGCCATACAAGCGGAAGCTGAATTCGTCGCCCAGCGGACCGGTCAGGCTGAAGTTGGTGCGTTTGGTGGCACCTTCCTCTTTATGTTCTGGCGCATTGAAATAAGCGTCCCAGGAACCGTGCCACTCACCACTGCCTTTTTTGGTAATGATGTTAACCACGCCGCCCGCCGCGCCGTTGCCATAACGTGCAGCCGCCGGACCACGCAGAACTTCAATTCGTTCAATCATTTCAGGTGGCACCCAGGAAGTATCACCACGGGTATCGCGCTCGCCACGCCAGCCCTGACGCACCGAGTTACGGCTGCTGACCGGTTTGCCGTCAATTAAAATCAGCGTGTTTTCCGGCCCCATGCCGCGAATATCAATCTGGCGGTTATTACCGCGCTGACCACTGGTGGAGTTACCGGTCAGGTTAACGCCTGGCATGGTACGGATGATCTCCGATACATCGCGGGCAACCGGATTTTTGCGGATTTCATCTGCGGTGATGGTCGAAACGCCAGGCGCCTGCAAGTTCTGCTCGGCGGCGGTAACGACAATGGTATCGTCATGTGAAACAGGGGTATCGGTTGGCTCTTGTGCCTGCGCTACCCCATAAATCCCCAGGTTGACCAACAAGGCCAGGGAATGAATCTTCTTGTTCATTGTTTTATTCCTGCATTTTTGCCACGAATTGCAACTGTCGGGCATGGTCGTCATCAGCATGACGCATCCCGCTACCGCGAAAACCTTTGATCCTGAAAGACACGCAGTGCAGTTGGTTAATTAATGTCCGCGCTTGACATGGCGCGCCAATACGCTATTGCAAATGCAAATAGTTATCAATAATATTATCAATATATTTCTGCAATCAATGAAAAATTGCACAGTAAACATGGGGTTATGGTGTGACGGTGTTAAATGTGGGAAATGAGAGCTGGTGGCAGTCGAAACATGGCCCGGAATGGCAGCGTCTTAATGACGAAATATATCAGGTCACTTTCTGGTGGCGTGACCCTCAAGGTTCTGAAGACCGCTCGACGGTGAAGCGCGTATGGGTTTACATCACTGGCGTTACCGATCACCATCAGAACAGCCAGCCCCAGTCGATGCAGCGCATTGCAGGCACCGACGTCTGGCAGTGGACGACACAACTCAATGCTAACTGGCGCGGCAGTTACTGTTTTATTCCCACCGAACGCGATGACATTTTTTCTGCACCATCACCCGATCGCCTCGAATTACGCGAAGGTTGGCGAAAACTATTACCCCAGGCGATAGCCGATCCGCTGAATCCGCAAAGCTGGAAAGGAGGGCGAGGGCACGCTGTTTCCGCACTAGAAATGCCGCAAGCGCCGCAGCAACCCGGCTGGGATTGTCCGCAAGCCCCCGCTAACTCAGCGAAAGAAATAACCTGGAAAAGTGAACGGTTGGGAAATTCACGTCGTGTATGGATTTTTACCACCGGCGATACGCCAGTCGAGGAGCGTCCGTTAGCTATTCTGCTCGATGGTGAATTTTGGGCGCAAAGTATGCCCGTCTGGCCTGCGTTGACTTCGCTGACCCGTCGTCAGCAGCTTCCTCCCGCCGTGTATGTGTTGATTGATGCCATCGACACCGCGCACCGTGCCCGCGAACTGCCGTGTAATGCGGATTTCTGGCTGGCAGTACAGCAAGAGTTACTGCCGCTGGTGAAAACGATCGCCTCTTTTAGCGATCGTGCCGATCGCACAGTGGTCGCCGGGCAAAGTTTTGGTGGGCTTTCCGCGCTGTATGCCGGATTGCACTGGCCTGAACGCTTTGGCTGTGTATTAAGCCAGTCAGGATCGTACTGGTGGCCGCATCGGGGCGGTCAGCAAGAGGGCGTGTTATTTGAACAGCTTAAAACTGGCGAAGTTAGCGCCGAAGGTCTGCGTATTGTTCTGGAGGCGGGGATTCGTGAGCCGCTGATCATGCGAGCCAATCAGGCGCTGTATGCGCAACTATATCCCATAAAAGAATCCATTTTCTGGCGTCAGGTTGACGGCGGACATGATGCGCTTTGTTGGCGCGGTGGCTTGATGCAGGGGCTAATTGACCTCTGGCAACCGCTTTTCCATGACAGGAGTTGAATATGGCATTCAGTAATCCCTTCGATGATCCGCAGGGCGTGTTTTACATTTTGCGCAATGCGCAGGGGCAATTCAGTCTGTGGCCGCAACAGTGCGCGTTACCGGCAGACTGGGATGTTGTGTGTCAGCCGCAGTCACAGGCGTCCTGCCAGCAGTGGCTGGAAGCCCACTGGCGTACTCTGACACCGGCGAATTTTACCCAGCAGCAGGAGGCGCAATGAGCCAACATTTACCTTTGGTCGCCGCACAGCCCGGCATCTGGATGGCAGAAAAACTGTCAGATTTACCTTCCAGCTGGAGCGTGGCGCATTACGTTGAGTTAACCGGAGAGGTTGATGCGCCATTACTGGCTCGCGCGGTGGTTGCCGGATTAGCACAAGCGGATACGCTACGGATGCGTTTTACGGAAGATAACGGCGAAGTCTGGCAATGGGTCGATGATGCGTTGACGTTCGAACAGCCAGAAATTATCGACCTGCGTGCCAACATTGATCCACACGGAACTGCGCAGGCATTAATGCAAACCGATTTGCAACAAAATCTGCGTGTCGATAACGGTAACCCACTGGTCTTTCATCAGCTGATACAGGTGGCGGATAACCGCTGGTACTGGTATCAGCGTTATCATCATTTGCTGGTTGATGGTTTCAGTTTTCCGGCAATTACTCGCCAGATCGCCAATATTTACTGTGCATGGCTGCGTGGCGAACCAACGCCTGCTTCGCCGTTTACGCCTTTCGCTGAAGTGGTGGAAGAGTACCAGCAGTATCGGGAAAGCGAGGCCTGGCAGCGTGATGCGGCATTCTGGGCGGAACAGCGTCGCCAACTGCCGCCGCCTGCGTCACTTTCGTCTGCACCTTTAGCGGGGCGCGGCGCCTCGGCAGATATTCTGCGCCTGAAACTGGAATTTACCGATGGGGAATTTCGGCAGTTGGCAGCACAACTGCCGACCGTACAACGTACCGATTTAGCTCTCGCGCTGGCGACCTTATGGCTGGGGCGATTGTGCAACCGCATGGACTACGCTGCCGGATTTATCTTTATGCGTCGAATGGGGTCGGCGGCGCTTACGGCGACCGGTCCCGTGCTCAACGTTTTGCCGTTGGGTATTCACATTGAGGCGCAAGAGACACTGCCTCAGTTGGCAATCCGCCTGGCGGCTCAACTGAAAAAAATGCGCCGTCATCAACGCTACGATGCCGAACAGATTGTCCGTGACAGCGGGCGAGCGGCAGGTGATGAACCGCTGTTTGGTCCGGTACTCAATATCAAGGTATTTGATTACCAACTGGATATTCCTGGTGTTCAGGCGCAAACCCATACACTGGCAACCGGTCCGGTTAATGACCTTGAACTGGCGCTGTTCCCGGATGAACACGGTGGTTTGAGTATTGAGATTCTCGCCAATAAACAGCGTTACGATGAGCCAACGTTAATTCAGCACGCCGAACGGCTGAAAATGCTGATTGCGCAGTTCGCCGCGAATCCGGCGCTGTTGTGCGGCGATGTCGATATTATGCTGCCAGGTGAGTATGCACAGTTGGCGCAGATCAACGCCACACAGGTAGAAATCCCTGAAACCACGCTGAGCGCGCTGGTGGCAGAACAAGCGGCAAAAGCACCGGATGCACCGGCGCTGGCAGATGCGCATTACCAGTTCAGCTATCGGGAAATGCGCGAGCAGGTGGTGGCGCTGGCGAATCTGCTGCGTGAGCGCGGCGTTAAACCTGGCGACAGCGTGGCGGTGGCGCTACCGCGCTCGGTCTTTTTGACCCTGGCACTACATGCGATTGTTGAAGCAGGTGCGGCCTGGCTACCACTGGATACGGGTTATCCGGACGATCGTCTGAAAATGATGCTGGAAGATGCGCGTCCGTCGCTGTTAATCACCACCGACGATCAACTGCCGCGCTTTAGCGATGTTCCCAATTTAATAAGCCTTTGCTATAACGCCCCGCTTACTCCACAGGGCAGTGCGCCGCTGCAACTTTCACAACCGCACCACACGGCTTATATCATCTTCACCTCTGGTTCCACCGGCAGGCCGAAAGGGGTGATGGTCGGGCAGACGGCTATCGTTAACCGCCTGCTGTGGATGCAAAATCATTATCCGCTTACAGGCGAAGATGTCGTTGCCCAAAAAACGCCGTGCAGTTTTGATGTCTCGGTGTGGGAGTTTTTCTGGCCATTTATTGCGGGGGCGAAACTGGTGATGGCTGAACCAGAGGCGCACCGCGATCCGCTCGCTATGCAGCAATTCTTTGCCGAATATGGCGTAACGACCACGCATTTTGTGCCCTCTATGCTGGCGGCATTTGTTGCTTCGCTGACGCCGGAAACTGCTCGCCAGAGTTGCGTGACGTTGAAACAGGTTTTCTGTAGTGGTGAGGCCTTACCGGCTGATTTATGCCGCGAATGGCAACAGTTAACCAGCGTGCCGTTGCATAATCTATATGGCCCGACGGAAGCGGCGGTAGATGTCAGCTGGTATCCGGCTTTTGGCGAGGAACTGGCACAGGTGCGCGGCAGCAGTGTGCCGATTGGTTATCCGGTATGGAATACGGGTCTGCGTATTCTTGATGCGATGATGCATCCGGTGCCGCTGGGGGTGGCGGGTGATCTCTATCTCACCGGCATTCAACTGGCGCAGGGGTATCTGGGACGACCCGATCTGACAGCCAGTCGCTTTATTGCCGACCCTTTCGCCCCCGGTGAGCGGATGTACCGCACCGGAGATGTTGCTCGTTGGCTGGAAAATGGCGCGGTGGAGTACCTCGGGCGCAGTGACGATCAGCTAAAAATTCGCGGGCAGCGTATCGAACTGGGCGAAATCGATCGCGTGATGCAGGCGCTGCCGGATGTCGAACAAGCCGTTACCCATGCCTGTGTGATTAACCAGGCGGCAGCAACCGGCGGCGACGCTCGCCAGTTGGTAGGATATCTGGTGTCGCAATCAGGCTTACCGCTGGATACCAGCGCATTGCAGGCGCAGTTGCGCGAAACCTTGCCACCGCATATGGTGCCCGTGGTTCTGCTACAACTTCCACAGTTGCCACTTAGCGCCAATGGTAAGTTGGATCGCAAAGCCTTACCGTTGCCTGAACTGAAGACACAAGCGCCGGGGCGTGCGCCGAAAGCGGGCAGTGAAACGATTATCGCCGGGGCGTTCTCGTCATTGCTGGGTTGTGACGTGCAGGATGCCGACGCTGATTTCTTCGCGCTTGGCGGTCATTCGCTACTGGCAATGAAACTGGCGGCGCAGTTAAGTCGGCAGTTTTCCCGCCAGGTGACGCCGGGGCAGGTGATGGTTGCGTCAACCGTCGCCAAACTGGCAACGATTATTGATGGTGAAGAAGACAGCACCCGGCGCATGGGATTTGAAACAGTTCTTCCGCTGCGTGAAAGTACGGGGCCGACGCTGTTTTGTTTCCATCCGGCGTCCGGTTTTGCCTGGCAGTTTAGCGTGCTCTCGCGTTATCTCGATCCACAATGGTCGATTATCGGCATTCAGTCGCCGCGCCCTCATGGCCCCATGCAGAAGGCTGCAAACCTGGATGAAGTCTGTGAAGCGCATCTGGCAACGTTACTTGAACAACAACCTCACGGTCCTTATTACCTGCTGGGTTATTCACTTGGCGGTACGCTGGCGCAGGGCATTGCGGCGCGGTTGCGTGCCCGTGGCGAACAGGTGGCATTTCTTGGCTTGCTGGATACCTGGCCGCCAGAAACGCAAAACTGGCAGGAAAAAGAAGCTAACGGTCTGGACCCGGAAGTGCTGGCGGAGATTAACCGCGAGCGCGAAGCCTTCCTGGCGGCACAGCAGGGAAGTACTTCAACGGAGTTGTTTACCACTATTGAAGGCAACTACGCTGATGCTGTGCGCCTGCTGACGACTGCTCATAGTGTACCGTTTGATGGTAAAGCCACGCTGTTTGTTGCCGAACGCACACTTCAGGATGGTATGAGTCCTGAACGCGCCTGGTCGCCATGGGTAGCTGAGCTGGATATTTATCGTTTAGATTGTGCGCATGTGGATATTATCTCGCCAGGGGCGTTTGAAAAAATCGGGCCAATTATTTTGGCGACGCTAAATAAATAACTTTATCTTAAATAAAATCCATAATTATTATAAATGATTGTGGATTTTATTATTTGTTATTATGATGAATCCTCAGTTGCTTCTCTGAAAACACGCTTAATGTTGTGTTCGGTGAGGGGAATTTACAAAGTTCAGCTTCGGATAATTCTTGCTAACTGATAAAGTGAGCGCCGTGGAGATTTAATCTTATTGGACTCATTTCAGGTCATATCGCATGTCATCACTGAATATTAAGCAGGGAAGCGATTCTCATTTTCCCGATTATCATCTGGCATCGCCCAGTAATAATGAAATTGATTTACTTAAACTTATCGAAGTTTTGTGGTACGCAAAAACGCGGGTAATCGTGGTGGCCTTAACCTTTGCCTGTATCGGGTTACTGGTGTCTTTCATTCTGCCGCAAAAGTGGACCAGCTCGGCAGTCATCACGCCCGCAGAGGCTATTCAGTGGCAAGATCTGGAGAAAACATTCACCAAACTGCGGGTGTTGGGACTTGACGTGAATATTGATCGTGGTGATGTATTTAATCTGTTTATCAAAAAGTTTCAGTCTGTTAGTTTGCTGGAAGATTATCTGCGTTCGTCACCGTATGTCATGGATCAATTAAAAGAGGCGAAAATCGATGAACTGGATTTGGGTAATGACTCCAACTTATTGATAGTGTTTTATGTTCAGATAATGCCCGATGACTTTGTCATGCAGCTCCACC
>NZ_SZVK01000081.1:0-10494 GCF_005280595.1 Escherichia sp. MR
TGCCGAACTCAGAAGTGAAACGCCGTAGCGCCGATGGTAGTGTGGGGTCTCCCCATGCGAGAGTAGGGAACTGCCAGACACCAAATAAAACAAAAGGCTCAGTCGGAAGACTGGGCCTTTTGTTTTATCTGTTGTTTGTCGGTGAACACTCTCCCGAGTAGGACAAATCCGCCGGGAGCGGATTTGAACGTTGCGAAGCAACGGCCCGGAGGGTGGCGGGCAGGACGCCCGCCATAAACTGCCAGACATCAAATCAAGCAAAAAGGCCATCCTTTCGGATGGCCTTTTTGCTTTTCGAACTAACATTCAATTAATGGATTACCTGCGATAAAAATGCCCTAGTACGCTCTGATTTAGGATGCGCAAAAAACTCATCTGGTGCAGCTTGTTCCACTATCTCTCCGCGATCCATAAAAATCACCCGGTCAGCGACGGTTCGCGCAAATCCCATCTCATGCGTTACGCACAACATCGTCATACCCGATTGCGCCAGCCCAATCATCGTATCCAGCACTTCTTTTACCATCTCCGGATCGAGCGCGGATGTTGGTTCATCAAACAGCATAATCTTGGGCTTCATACAAAGTGAACGTGCTATAGCAACGCGTTGCTGCTGACCACCGGAGATCTGTCCGGGAAACTTCTGTGCATGTTCGGCAATTCTCACCCGCTCAAGGTAATGCATCGCCAGAGCTTCAGCCTCTTTCTTTGGCATCTTGCGTACCCAAATAGGTGCAAGGGTACAGTTCTGTAAAACGGTCAGATGTGGGAAAAGATTAAAATGCTGAAAGACCATTCCCACTTCCTGTCTGACACGCTCAATATTGCGGATATCTTCGTTAAGTTCGATCCCATCCACCACGATCCGTCCCTGTTGATGTTCTTCCAGATGATTAATACAACGAATGGTTGTCGATTTCCCGGAACCAGATGGGCCACACAGAACGATTCGTTCTCCCGGTTGCACGGTTAAATTTATATTTTTCAGTACATGGAATTGCCCATACCACTTGTTAACATTTTCAAGCGTAATCATCGCGTTAGCAGGTTGCAGTAAAATTTGGCTCATAGTGTCCTCAATGCGGTGTACGCCCGGTGTTAAAACGTTTTTCCAGATGCTGGCTATAACGTGACATGCTGAAACAGAAGATCCAGTAGATCAGCGCGGCGAAAACATACCCTTCCGTCGACATACCCAACCAGGCGGGATCAACGGTTGCCTGCTGAACGCTACTGAAAAGATCGAACAACCCGATGATGATCACCAGGCTGGTATCTTTGAAGAGTGCGATGATGGTATTTACCAGCCCAGGGATTACCAGCTTCAACGCCTGTGGCAGAATAACCAGCCCCTGAGTTTTCCAGTAACCCAACGCCAGTGATTCCGCCGCTTCATATTGCCCTTTAGGCAGCGCCTGTAATCCGCCTCGCACGACTTCCGCAACATATGCTGACTGAAACAGGATCACGCCAACCAGCGCGCGGATCAGTTTGTCGATACTGGTGCCTTCTGCCATAAACAGCGGCAGCATGACCGAAGACATAAACAAGACGGTGATTAGCGGTACGCCGCGCCAGAACTCGATAAAAATGACTGATAAGATACGCACAATCGGCATATGGGAGCGGCGACCTAACGCCAGTAAGATCCCCCACGGCAGCGCCCCCGCAATTCCAACTGATGCAATAATTAAAGTTAGCGTCAGCCCGCCCCATTGCCGGGTTTCAACCCGCTCAAGACCAAGAAAACCGCCATACATCAGCCACCAGACGATAAGTGGATAAATCACCGCCCAGACCGCAATATAGCGACCGCGATGTGGGAATATTTTCCAGAATATCGGCGCAATCGAAACCAGGCCAATCAGTAATGCCAGATTAATTCGCCAGCGTTGGTCGTGTGGGTAAAGCCCATACATAAATTGACCAAATCGTTCGTGGATGAAAACCCAACAGGCACCGGCTTTTGTGCAGTCGGCACGCGTTGAGCCAACCCAGTTAGCCTGCAAAAATGCCCAGTTCAGCAACGGTGGAATCAATTCCCACATCAACCACAAGCAGCCAATAGTCAGCAGGCTATTGCCCCAGCTGGAGAACAGATTTTTTCGCACCCACACCATAGCGCGGCTTGAGTTATGGCTCGCCGGGCGCGGGGGATGAGCCAGTAATACTTTTGTCATCATGACTCCTTAGCGTTCAACGATCGCGATGCGGCGGTTATAGATATTCATCAGCAGCGAGATAGTCAGGCTGATAATCAGATATACCGACATGGTCATGGCTATCGTTTCGATGGCTTGCCCCGTCTGGTTCAGCACGGTGCCAGCAAAGAGCGAAACCATATCCGGATAGCCAATAGCGGCGGCAAGAGAGGAGTTTTTGACGATGTTGAGATACTGGCTGGTAAGTGGTGGAATAATCACCCGCAGCGCCTGGGGAATAATCACCTGGCGTAGCGTAACCGGGTTGGGTAATCCCAGCGAGCGGGCAGCTTCATGTTGACCATAAGGCACTGCCTGAATCCCGGCGCGGATAATCTCAGCGATAAATGCAGAGGTATAAACCGAAAGAGCCAGCGTTAAGGCTGCCAGTTCGGGTATGAGAACCATACCGCCACGGAAGTTAAACCCTTGTAGCGCCGGGATATTCCAGTGGACTGCTGCACCGAAAAGCCAGTGTGCCAGTAAAGGCAAACCAATGATCAACCCAACGGCGACAGGCCAGGTTCGGCGCAGTTGTCCGGTCTTTATCTGGTGTGTTTTATTAAAGCGGAATAGCCTAACAGAAAGGGCTATAGCCATAACAACAGCCAGGATAAATGCAAGAAACCCATCTCCCAGCTGCGGTGACGGAATATAAAGCCCACGATTGCTCAAAAAGATCAGATCTAACGCACTCACCGCCTGGCGTGGTCCGGGTAAATTGCGCAACACGGCAAAATACCAGAAGAAGATTTGCAGCAGCGGCGGAATATTACGGAAGATCTCAATATAAATTGTGGAAAGCTTTCGTAGCAGCCAGTTATCCGAAAGTCTCGCCAGACCGATAAAGAAGCCCAGAACAGAAGCGAACACAATACACAATGCTGAAACCAGTAACGTGTTGAGTAAGCCAACAATAAAAACGCGTCCGTAGGTATCGCCCTGCTGGTAATCGATCAAATGCTGGACGATACCGAAGCCAGCGCCGCGATCCAGGAAGGCAAAACCTGAAGTAATGCCGCGATTACTGAGATTCGTTACGGTGTTATGGAATAGCCAGCCTACAATACCGACGACGGCGACAACGGCAAGGATCTGGAAAAGCCAGGCGCGCACTGTAGGATTGGCAAATGAAAGTGAACCTTTAACGGTTGTGCGGCGATGAGACATAGGAACCTCGGAAACCATAACGCTAAAGAGAGCGCCGCCGTGGCGACGCTCGTTACCTCATATCGACTTAACGCACGGGCGGCGCATACTGAATACCGCCGTTATTCCAGAGATTATTTTGCCCACGTTTAATTTTCAGCGGGCTTTCTGAACCTACGTTACGCTCAAAAATTTCCGAGTAGTTACCCACCTGTTTGATGATGTTGTAAGCCCATTTATTATCCAGCTTCAGATCCTTGCCGTAATCGCCCTCTTTACCCAGTAGATGCGCCATATCAGGCGTTGCCGGATTCGCCGCTTTTTCATCGACGTTCTGGGAATTGATGCCCATCTCTTCAGCATTCAGCATGGCGAAAAGCGTCCAGCGTACAATCGAGAACCATTCGTCATCGCCACGGCGGACTACCGGCCCAAGCGGTTCTTTAGAGATAACTTCTGGCAGCACGATCCATTCGGCTGGAGTGCTTAATTTGATTCGCAATGCATACAGTTGTGACTGATCCGAGGCCAGCGTATCGCAGCGACCAGATTCCAGTGCCTTCGCGGATTCGTCAGAGCGATCGAAGGTCACGGGCGTGTACTTCATTTTGTTCGCCTTGAAGTAATCGGCGACGTTGAGCTCGGTGTCTGTACCAGCCTGAATACAGACCGTTGCACCGTCCAGCTCTTTCGCGCTTTTTAGCCCCGCTTTATCGTGCGTCAGGAAACCAATGCCATCGTAATAAGTGACACCAGTAAATGCCATTCCCATACCTGCGTCACGAGATGAAGTCCAGGTTGTATTACGGGAGAGTAAATCCACTTCGCCGGATTGCAATGCAGTGAAACGTTCTTTTGCGGTGAGCGGGGTGTATTTCACTTTTGTGTCGTCGCCAAATACAGCGGCGGCAACGCCACGACAAACATCAACATCAATACCAGAAAACTTGCCATCTGCATCGGCATAAGAGAATCCAGGCAATCCGTCACTGATCCCGCATTGCACAAAACCTTTTTTCTTTACAGCATCGAGTGTCGCGCCAGCCTGTGCCTGATTTGCAACGGCAAGCAGCACGCTGGCGGCAGCCAGTGTGGCTATCATCATCTTTTTCATAATGCTTCCTGTGAGGCGAAAATTATCGTTATAGGACGTTTGGGAAACGCCTTTTACCTGTCTGTGGCCATCCTCTTATAAGCAAAAGTAGTGCCAGCTTTTGCGCACGATTTCGCGTCGCAATAAGCTGAGTGTAGACAGGAAATAATAAAAACAGCGCCCCGCAATGGTGCGAAAACGAAACATGCGCCACATTTTGGCGCAAAATATTAACTCGTATTTTGCTAAGCAGAATAATGATTATTGGCGTGAGTATCGGTGGAACGGATTTGATTGAAAAATAAATTAATACCTTATTTCGATATAGAGATAATACGACGAGATAAAATGCTTAATTAAAATGGGATTAGCCAGCGAAATATAGCGGTGTTTAACGTATAGGTAGATTCTGTATCGTTAAACAGAGCGCGGAAGTCCGCGCTCTGTTCAGTTATTTTGACAGAGCAATGATCCCCATCGTAAGGCCGGCGACAGCCGCTGCTCCGCCAGCAATAGCCCCGGCAGTTTCCCAGTTATCCTGTGTTGTACCTTTCATACAGGTATTGGTGTGAACCAGGCGTCCCTGATCGTCATAAACCGGAACGCAGGGGGAATCGTGAGCACAGCCCGCCAGCAATGCGGTGAGCAATGCCACAGGAATTAATCTTTTCATAGTGTTACCTCAGTAATAACGCTAACGCTTAATAAGTTAACTCTCTTATTAACGAGCTGAGTACCATTTTATCACTGGAGGTTATAAATCTTGCGGAATGAATAATGACAAATTATGTGAATTGTAAAAATAGTGAAGGGAACATGGTCTACGAAAAGTTTTTAAAGAATGAGCAGAAGATTATCTTATTAATTTTTATGGTTTTCACTAAAAATAATAAAGGCGCCCGAAAGCGCCTTTATGTTTCTGATTTACCCTTTAAAGCAACGGCGGATCACGACAAAGAACACCGGTACGAAGAAAATAGCCAGCAATGTTGCAGAGACCATTCCGCCCATTACACCGATACCCACTGCGTTCTGCGCGCCACTGCCGGCACCATTACTGATAGCCAGTGGTAATACGCCGAGAATAAAGGCGAGAGAGGTCATCAGGATAGGACGCAGGCGCATACGTACTGCCATCAGCGTCGCTTCGACAACACCTTTTCCCTCTTTCTCCATCAGATCCTTAGCGAACTCAACAATCAATATGGCGTTTTTGGCCGACAAGCCAATTGTCGTTAACAAACCCACCATAAAGTAAACGTCATTTTTTTGATTAAAGATTGTCGCTGCCAGCAGCACGCCGACAATCCCTAATGGCACGACCAACATAACCGAGACAGGTATTGACCAGCTTTCATAGAGCGCAGCAAGGCACAGGAAAACCACCACGAAGGAGATTGCCACCAAAGCAGGAGCCTGGTTGCCCGATAAGCGTTCCTGATACGACATACCTGTCCAGTCATAACCAATGCCTGCAGGTAATTTTGACGCAAGGTTTTCCATCAACGCCATGGCATCGCCGGAACTGGTTCCTGGCGCAGCTTCCCCCTGAATCTCCATTGACGGCAGACCGTTGTAGCGTTCCAGTCGTGGAGAACCATACACCCAATGTGAAGTGGTAAAGGAAGAGAATGGCACCATTTCACCATTGGCGCTGCGGACGTAAAGTTTATCGACATCTTCTGGCAGCATACGGAATTTGGCATCCGCCTGAACATAAACCTTTTTCACACGGCCACGGTCGATGAAGTCGTTAACATAAGTCCCACCCAACGCCGTAGAAATGGTCTGATTGATGTCAGAAAGCGAAACGCCTAATGCCTGCGCCTTTTCCTGGTCAACTTCAAGTTTGAATTGCGCGGTATCTTCCAGGCCATTAGGGCGCACACTGACTAAGCTGCCAGGATGTTGCGCCGCCATGCCAAGCAGCTGGTTACGAGCCTGGGTTAGGGCATCGTGACCCAGCCCTGCCTGATCAATTAACTCAAAGTCAAAACCCGTTGCCGTGCCCAGTTCAACAATAGCAGGCATATTAAACGGAATGACAAAACCGTCGCGGATCTTACCCAATTCCATTTTGGCGCGATGGATAACCGCTTCCGCGCTGTTTTCCTCACCACTACGTTCTTCCCATGGTTTCAGGCTGACGAAGGCCATCCCGGCGTTTTGCGCCTGGCCGCTGAAGCTAAACCCGTTAACCGTAAAGACACTTTCAACGTTTGCTTTTTCATTGTGCAGGTAGTAATCCGTCACCTGATCCAACACTTTTTGCGTCCGCTCTTGCGTCGCGCCAGCGGGCAACTGAATCATGGTCAGAAAGACACCCTGATCCTCTTCAGGCAAGAAGGAAGAGGGAAGACGTAAAAACAACACCACCATTCCAGCAACAATCAGCGCATAGATCAGTAAATATCGTCCTGTGGAACCGAGGATTTTGCCGACGCTGTTGGTGTAGTGATTAACGCTATGATCGAAGGTAGTATTAAACCAGCCGAAGAAACCGCCCTTATTTTCGTGATGCTCAGCAGAGACGGGTTTGAGCAGCGTTGCACATAACGCCGGGGTGAGAATCAATGCCACCAGAACAGAAAGCGCCATTGCCGAAACGATGGTGATAGAGAACTGGCGATAAATTGCCCCGGTAGAGCCGCCGAAGAATGCCATCGGAATAAATACCGCTGACAGCACCATCGCGATACCCACCAGTGCGCCCTGAATTTGCGACATTGATTTTTCCGTCGCTTCTTTTGGCGGGAGCTTATCCTCCATCATTACGCGCTCGACGTTCTCCACCACCACTATCGCATCATCGACGAGTAGCCCAATGGCAAGCACCATCCCGAACATCGTTAGTGTGTTGATGGAGTAACCAAAAGCGGCGAGGATGGCAAACGTCCCTAACAACACCACGGGCACAGCAATGGTGGGGATCAGCGTTGCTCGCATATTCTGCAAGAACAGATACATCACCAGGAATACCAGCATAATGGCTTCGAACAGCGTTTTTACCACTTCGTGAATAGAAAGCTGGACGAATGGCGTGGTGTCATAAGGGTAGAGAACCTTCATTCCCTGCGGGAAGAATGGCTGTAATTCCGCCAGTTTTGCCTTAATGGCTTTCGCGGTATCGAGAGCGTTCGCACCGGTTGCCAGCTTAATACCCAGACCCGCCGCCGGTTTACCGTTGATGCGAGCGATAACGTTATAGTTTTCACCGCCAAGTTCAACCCGTGCGACATCTTTCAGGTGCACAACCGAACCGTCGCTGTTCACGCGCAGGGTAACTTTGCCGAACTCTTCCGGATTTTTTAATCGCGTCTGAGCAATAATTGAGGCGTTCAACTGTTGCCCTGGTAAAGCAGGTGTTCCGCCCAACTGTCCGGCAGCAATCTGATCGTTCTGCACTTTCAACTGGTTAATTACATCAACCGGTGTCAGCTTATATTTGTTCAGCAGATCGGCGTCCAGCCAGATACGCATCGCATACTGTGCGCCAAAGAGTTGCACGTCACCAACGCCATTCAGGCGGCTAAGCGTATCTTTAACGTTAGAGGCCACATAGTCCGAGATATCGTCCTGTGTGGTGTCTGGGTTATCAGAGACAAAGCCCGCCACCATTAGATAGCTGCTACTGGATTTTTCAACGCTGATCCCCTGCTGTTGAACTTCCTGCGGCAGCAACGGCGTAGCGAGCTGGAGTTTGTTCTGCACCTGCACTTGCGCGATATCTGGATCGGTTCCGGACTGGAAGGTGAGGGTAATTGTCACGCTACCGGCGGAATCGCTGGTCGAGGACATATACATCAGGTTATCGATACCATTCATATTCTGTTCGATAACCTGCGTCACCGTATCCTGTACGGTCTGCGCATCAGCGCCCGGATAGTTTGCCGAAACAGAAACCGCAGGCGGCGCAATGGTTGGGTACTGGGCGACGGGCAATTGTAGGATCGCCAGTGCGCCCGCCATCATCAGAATAATGGCCAGCACCCATGCAAATATCGGTCGTCGAATAAAAAAGTTTGCCATGTCAGATTGCCTTACTTCGATGCAGTATCTGCGGGGGTATCGGTAGTGGCTTTAACCTGCTCTCCCGGGCGCGCTTTTTGCAGGCCGCTGACAATGACTTGATCGCCAGATTTCAGCCCTTCGCTAATCAACCATTTATCGCCAATCGCCTGGCTGGCAACGACAGGACGCGCTTCAACCTGACTTTTATCGTTAACAATCAGCACGGTTGCGTCACTACGCGGTGTGCGGCTAACGCCTTGTTGCGGGATAAGAATGGCATCGGGTTGTACACCTTCATTAATCCGTGCGCGCACAAACATACCCGGCAAAAGCGTATGTTGTGGGTTAGGGAAGACGGCACGTAGGGTTATGGAGCCGGTACTTTCATCAACGGTCACATCGGAGAACTGCAGTGTGCCTTTCAGGGGATAGGTTTGACCGTTTTCCATGACCAACTCTACGTTGCTGGTGGCGTTTTCCTTATGCAAATTCCCTTGCACTACGGACTGCTTCAGCCTCATAAAATCGTTGCTGGATTGGGTAACATCGACGTAGATAGGATCGAGCTGCTGGACAGTTGCCAGTTCGGTCGTTTGCCCGTTAGTGACGAGCGCACCTTCGGTCACAGTAGATTTGCCGATGCGTCCGCTAATTGGCGCAGTCACTTTGGTATAAGCGAGATTGATTCGGGCGCTTTCGACGGTGGCTTTTGCCGCAATCACGGCGGCATCGGCCTGGCGAGCATCAGCAATGGCTTGATCGTACTCCTGCTGACTAATGTATTTCGTTCCCACGAGTGGAACGTAACGTTTTACCGTCAAATGCGCGATGGCGGCGGCGGCTTCACTTTTCGCCAGTTCGCCCTTCGCGCTGTCATAACTTGCCTGATAGGTCGCTGGATCGATCTGGTACAGGGACTGTCCTGCCAGCACATCGCTACCTTCAGTGAAATTACGATTCAGTACGATCCCACTAACCTGTGGGCGAACTTCAGCGATACGGAAAGCGTTGGTGCGGCCTGGTAATTCAGTCTTAACTTCTAGCGGGGCCGTTTTCACAACATGAACGGTAACCTGCGGTTCACCGACGTGAGCTTTCTCTTCTCCCTTATCGTTACAACCCGCGATTAAAGCAGCGGAGATCAGAATAGAGGAGGGCAGGAGGAAAAACCTGGCATGTTTCGTCATTACTATTCCTCAAAAAACCAAAAGCGCGTTATTTACCCAAAAAGGCAACGCGTTAACTCGCAGAAAGAAAAAATACAGCTCGCTATCCTACAAATTATCATTCGTCGATGTAAGGAATAGTTATGAATACTGGCGTCTAAGGCACATAAACACAAAAAAAGATTAATATTCTAATGTTTTGTTTTGCCGTTAATTGAAATGAGATGAATTGCTTTCACTTAAAATGAAATATGCATTCATTAAACGAATGCATATTGGCTAAATGATAGGTTTGAATTATTTGACGATTTATAGCAACTCAATATTAGCCTCTCGTATAAATATGCGTTAGGTGATAGATTACCCTTCGCTATTTTCTCATCCTGTGTCGAATATATTTATTTTCTGAATAATTAATCATGGCAAAAAGAACCAAAGCCGAAGCCCTGAAGACCCGGCAAGAACTGATTGAAACTGCCATCGCCCAGTTTGCGCAGCATGGTGTAAGCAAGACGACACTCAACGACATTGCCGACGCCGCTAACGTCACACGTGGCGCTATCTACTGGCACTTCGAAAACAAGACCCAACTGTTTAATGAGATGTGGTTGCAACAGCCTTCATTGCGGGAGTTAATCCAGGAGCGACTGGCGGCAGGGTCAGACCATAACCCGTACCAGCAATTGCGTGAAAAACTGATTGTTGGCTTGCAATATATTGCCGAAATTCCCCGCCAACAGGCATTACTACAAATCTTATATCACAAATGTGAATTTAATGATGAGATGCTGGAAGAGGCGGCTTTGTTGAATAAATCGAACTTTTGCTGAGTTGAAGGATCAGATCACGTATCTTCCCGACAACGCAGACCGTT
>NZ_SZVK01000082.1:0-9973 GCF_005280595.1 Escherichia sp. MR
TGGGATCATTCTCGTCTGGAATCACGCATTGTGCATCTCGGTTGCGGGGCGTTTCACCGCGCGCACCAGGCGCTGTACACCCATCATCTGCTGGAAAGCACCGACAGCGACTGGGGTATCTGCGAAGTTAACCTGATGCCAGGCAACGACCGCGTGCTGATCGAAAACCTGAAAAAACAGCAACTGCTGTACACCGTGGCGGAAAAAGGTGCAGAAAGCACCGAGCTGAAAATTATCGGTTCGATGAAAGAAGCTCTGCATCCGGAAATCGACGGTTGCGAAGGTATTCTCAACGCAATGGCGCGTCCGCAAACAGCGATTGTCTCTCTGACGGTCACGGAAAAAGGTTACTGCGCCGATGCGGCAAGCGGTCAGTTGGATCTCAATAACCCGCTGATCAAGCACGACCTGGAAAATCCGACCGCGCCGAAGTCCGCGATTGGTTACATCGTTGAAGCTCTGCGCCTGCGTCGTGAAAAAGGGCTGAAAGCGTTTACCGTAATGTCCTGCGACAACGTGCGTGAAAATGGTCATGTGGCGAAAGTTGCCGTTCTGGGGCTGGCTCAGGCGCGTGACCCGCAGCTGGCGGCATGGATTGAAGAGAACGTCACCTTTCCGTGCACCATGGTTGACCGCATCGTTCCGGCGGCGACGCCAGAAACCTTACAGGAAATTGCTGATCAACTGGGCGTTTACGACCCGTGCGCCATTGCCTGCGAACCGTTCCGCCAGTGGGTGATTGAAGATAACTTCGTTAATGGTCGCCCGGACTGGGATAAAGTGGGCGCACAGTTCGTTTCGGACGTTGTACCATTCGAAATGATGAAACTGCGTATGCTCAACGGCAGCCACTCTTTCCTGGCGTACCTTGGTTACCTCGGTGGCTATGAAACCATTGCTGATACCATGACTAACCCGGATTATCGCAAAGCCGCCTTTGCCCTGATGATGCAGGAACAAGCGCCAACGCTGTCGATGCCGGAAGGGACTGACCTGAACGCCTATGCGACGCTGCTGATCGAGCGTTTCAGCAACCCGTCTCTGCGTCACCGCACCTGGCAGATTGCGATGGACGGCAGCCAGAAGTTACCGCAGCGTCTGCTGGACCCGGTGCGTCTGCACCTGCAAAACGGCGGTAGCTGGCGTCACCTGGCGCTCGGCGTGGCGGGCTGGATGCGCTACACCCAGGGTGTGGATGAGCAAGGCAACGCCATCGACGTAGTTGACCCGATGCTGGCTGAATTCCAGAAGATCAACGCGCAATATCAGGGAGCAGAACGCGTAAAAGCCCTGTTGAGCCTGAGCGGTATTTTTGCAGATGATCTGCCGCAGAATGCCGACTTTGTTGGTGCAGTGACAGCGGCATATCAGCAACTGTGCGAGCGCGGCGCGCGCGAATGCGTGGCTGCACTGTAACTGACTGATTACCATACAGACTTACTGGTCAATCAAACCAATATTTGGTTGACCAGTTTTCGTTTTTTTGCCTACCTGTACGTGCCAACTTCCAGTGCTAATGGTATAGTTTGTCATTGACGATCAACGTAAGATCGCCCGATGCGCACGCTTATCGAGCCAGGGTATCAATCGCAACTTATTAAATACGCACTCTTTGTCGGTCGGATAAGGTGTTCACGCCGCATCCGGCAATAATTTGATTAACCGCACCTAACGGACACAACATCATGAAATCTGCCACCTCTGCGCAAAGACCTTACCAGGAAGTCGGGGCGATGATCCGCGATCTGATCATCAAAACACCGTACAATCCTGGCGAACGACTGCCGCCGGAGCGTGAAATCGCAGAAATGCTCGAGGTCACGCGCACTGTGGTGCGTGAGGCGTTGATCATGCTGGAGATCAAAGGACTGGTAGAAGTGCGTCGGGGCGCCGGTATTTATGTTCTCGACAGTTCAACCAGCCACACTGCCGACAACGCAGATGCCAACGTCTGCAATGACGCCGGTCCTTTTGAGCTGTTACAGGCGCGTCAGTTACTGGAAAGTAACATCGCGGAATTTGCCGCTTTGCAGGCCACCCGCGAAGATATCGTCAAAATGCGCCAGGCATTGCAGCTTGAAGAACGCGAACTGGCCTCCAGCGCACCGGGCAGCAGTGAAAGCGGCGATATGCAGTTCCACCTCGCCATCGCGGAAGCGACGCATAACAGTATGCTGGTGGAGTTGTTCCGTCAGTCCTGGCAGTGGCGAGAAAACAATCCGATGTGGATCCAGTTGCACAGCCATCTGGATGACAGCTTGTACCGCAAAGAGTGGCTGGGCGATCACAAACAGATCCTCGCCGCGTTAATCAAAAAAGACGCCCGTGCGGCGAAGCTGGCAATGTGGCAGCATCTGGAAAATGTGAAACAGCGCCTGCTGGAATTTTCCAATGTTGATGATATCTATTTTGACGGCTATCTCTTCGACTCCTGGCCGTTGGATAAAGTTGACGCCTGATCCTTATTTCTGGTGCCAAGTTGAGCAGCTTTGCACCAGGCCTTTTAGCCACGTAATAACCGATATTATTAATAAACGATGAGTAATTTAATAATTACTTATTACATGTCTTTTATAAGCATTTTATATCTATTTAAATCTGAGTGATTATTCGGAATAATCAAAATATATTGATTTGTTTCTGTCTGGTTTAGTGACTTTTATCAAATTATATCTTTTTAAATAAAAAGTAAGTGGATCTTCATTTCTGTTCAGGGTCTTATACTTTGCGGGCGAGAATCAAGCCTGTTATCAGGCACGGATGCAATGAGCAAAAAGGAATGACTATGGAAAATGAGCATCAACCCAGTGGTGTCAAGCCGTCAGGGCAAGATATCGATGCCGCTAAACGTCAGGAGTGCGCAAAATGATGCGCCAATTACTTCAGACCGTATTACCTGAAAACACAGGCAGCAATACATCATCGCTGCGTGATTCCGTATGTCGGGATCTCTTTCAACTTTTCTATTCTCCTCATTCACCGCTACCTGCATTACTTATTTCAGGTATGCCAGAGTGGCAAGGGGATAATCAGAGCGACAAACATCTCCAGAGCTGGTATTGCCGTCAGTTGCGTTCCGCTCTTTTATTTCATGAACCACGTATTGCTGCATTGCAAGTGAGTCTGAAAGAAGCATATTGCCACGATCTGACGATCAGTCTGGAGATGATGCTGTACCACGATGATGAACCTCTGACGCTTGAGTTGGTCTGGCAGCATGGCGGTTGGTACAGTGCGACGGTGGGAAAAGTCAGCTAAATACCATCTTCTGCGTTTTACTCTGTCAGCCGTCCGAACGGGCTTCTACGTCCATTCGGGCGGCAGACAACCGCTTATGCAGTTTCAAACGTTCCTTTCACACACGCCTTGCCGTCTTTGACCATCAGTTTGCCGTGAGCGTACACCTGCTCAATGCGCAGTTCCGGTGTCATAACCAGCAAATCCGCGTCATTGCCGGGCAGAATTTCACCTTTCCCTGTCAGGTTGAGGAAACCGGCGACGCTGCTGGTGAGTGGACGCACGGCATCGCTGATACTGAAACCGAAGTCTTTGACCAGCACCTGTACGGTTTCCAGCAAAGTCTCAAAACCGGCAACGCCGATATGCGTTAAATTCCCCTCGTCGTCAAAGAACGGCTGGCTACCGTTGCCGTCGGAGCTGAGGGTGATGCGAGCCAGCGGAATACCCGCCTGAACGGCGCGGGCAATCCCTTCTGCAGGGGCGACCGGCTCGTCAATGCTGCTGGTGATGTCGATGGTGCCGCCTTTCAGGGCGAACTCCAGCGCCTGTTCAAACAAAGGAACGTTGCGGTTAACGTGCGTCGGCAGTAACTTGCTGATTGGCACATCGCAGTTTTCCAGGAGGTCATAGATTGGCTGTAACGCCTTTTTGCTGTCGCCCATGTGGAACACGGTGACGCCAGGTTTACCGCCGAGCAAGCCACCAACGCGGGATTCTGCCGCCATATTAGCCAGATGATAAACATCCGGTGCGGCAGAGCGGTGATCAGAAATGGCACATTTCACACCAATCACCCGATCAATAATCGCCACATCTTTTTCCACGGAACCCGTAATGGTGCGGGAAGGTACATGATACGCACCGGTCAGCATCCAGGCGCTGATACCTTCTTCATTGAGCGCACGGGTCTTGGCAAGGAGGGATTCCGGGTGGCGAGAGATAGAGTCGGTGCCAAGCAGGCCAACCACCGATGTGACGCCCGCTTCCGTCAGGCGGCTTAACGCCACTTCCGGCGTGCGTGTCGTGGGGCCAGCTTCGCCGCCGCCGCCAATCAAATGAACGTGTTGATCAATAAAGCCAGGGCAGAGAATCTGCCCACTGAGATCGACAACCGTGCAGTCCGGTACGATGTCAGAAGGGATATTGCTGGCAACGGCGATAATCTTGCCGTTAGCGACGAGGACATCGCAAACTCCCCGATCTTCCGGCGCATACAAATGCGCTCCCTGCAGCAGGATGAAACCGGCTGCGGAATAATCAATCATGTAAACTCCTTGTTAAACAATAAACTGCATAACCCAGATCGACAGAAAAGCGTTAATCACGCAGACCGTAATGATATGCAGATGGTATTTAGCATTCACTTCGGCTGTCTCCAGGCTGCGACCGACATTTTGCACCGTGCTGGCCATTAAATACATTGCGGGCAGTAAAACGGTGTTAATGGTCAGGCTGACAGCAACTGTTGCGGTTGAGTTTCTTGACTGGCAAGGGAAATGCCCCAAAGGAAAATACCAGGGCGCTCTTCTCTGGTATGGCGGGGAGAAAAATCCCCCCTTATGAAGTCGCCGTTTGCAGCTTAAATAATTGCACTGTGCTGATGAGCGCGGCAATAAACAGCGCCGCTGCGCCACAAAGCGTGGAGTTGGCGAGCGCCGACGTTCCGTTGCCGAGCATACTGGTCAGTGCCGGGCCGAGAATTTGCCCAATGCCATAAATAAGCGTCACAAAGCCTAACAGGTTGAGATTTCCCGGCACACTAAGCTGGCGGGCGATGGTCATCACCAGCGAGGTCGTGCCCATAAAGGTGCCGCCAAAGCCAATACTGCTGATGATGAGTAATAAAGGAGAACTGCTGGCGAGGGTTAACAGTACGCAGATAGCCTGTACCAGCAAATTCACCGTCAGGCAGGGTAACGCCCCCCAATGTTTTGCTGCCCACAACCAGCCAAAGCAGCCTGGCACAATCGACAAGCCGACCAGCGTCCAGAGATGGGCGGTCAGTAACGGCAGGCCGGCGTCTTTCGCCATGAGCGGCAGATAAGTGGCAACGATGATATAACCAAAACCCGCCAGACCGTACAGAATAGCCAGCAACCACCAGCTCATAGGTTGTTGATTGGTTTTTGCTAACGGCGCAGGCGTGATGGTGTTTTTTTTCGAGGGGATCAAAAGCGCCAGTACAATCAATATCATGCCAGAAAGCGCCCCGGCACCTTGCCATAGCGTTTGCGAGGAGAGGGCAAAATGCAGCCCAGCCAGCACATATTCATTGCCTAGTGCGATGCCAACACCAACGCCAGAAAACAGTGCCGCAAGTACAAAAGGATGGCGGGTATGTTGCATGATGAGCGTCGAGCCGAAAATCAACATCCCGGCGCTGGCGATACCCGCCAGAAAGCGAACCAACAACACCAGAATAAACGACGGTAACCACGCCATCGCGAGGATCAACAAGCCGGTTGCCAGGGCGCAAGCCAATAAAAACGGGCGCAGACGTGAGGGTAAATGAAATGCGCCGAATGAAAACAACAGGCTTCCAGCCAGATACCCAGCGTAGTTGCCGCTGGCAATCCACGATAGTTCGTTAAATGAAAACTGCCCCTCCGCCAGCATAACTGGCAGCATCGGCGTATAAAGAAAGCGACCTAACCCCATACCTAAGGTCAGAACCAGCATCCCGAAAAGCGCGGTGCTGAAGGAAAAGCGTTCTACGGGATGCGATGACGGGGACATGTTTTACCTTGCTTGTCTTTTTGTTGTTAACAAGTTAATAACAAAAAGGTGAAACATGCCAGTCTGTTAATGTGATGATGTAGGGGTAAAGCGATAAAAACGATTCGGTTCGCCAACGATATAAATATTGCCAGAGGCATCCATCGCAATCCCTTCAGCCTGTTTGATGTTATGTGACAAACCCCGACTGCCTTTGGTAAGTGACATCTCACCGATCACTTCCCCAGTGGCGGTCACTTCCTGCAGTACGCGTGACTCATGAGACAGTACCAGCAGCGTATTTTTTTGTTGGTTAAATTCTGCGCCGGACACATCATCTAAAGTAAATTGACGTTGTAGTTCCTTGTCTTTGCTGATGTGCAATTCATTGCTACTTAGTAGCCCGTTAACTTTGTAGACCTCAATCGGATTTTTCTCTTTAAAAAACCAGAAGGTGTGATCCTGGCGAGAATAAGCCAGCCCTTCAAAACCACTATTGGTTGGCGTTTCCTGCAACGGAATTTTTATTTTTTTGAGGATTTTTACTTCTGACTTTTCATTAAGTGAAATCACATAAATGGCATAATCGCGTTCATCACTGATGACGAATTTATTATCACCAATATATTCGATAGTCTCGAGATCTTTCACAAAATCCAGAGGAATGGTGCGGAGCAGATCCCCATTCGTGGTCATTTCAACAATCGCCGCAGGTTTATTGATAGTGCTAAACAGGGTATTACTCTGCGCAGACCAGGTCAGTGAGGAGATATTATTCGTTACACCTGCAATCTCTTTGCCATCAATAGTCACGTGGTAATTTTGAAACCCTGCGGGATAACTGCTTTTGCGAGCGCAAGATTGCACGAAGAAAGCACACACTGCCACAATGGCAAAAAGAATAATAATGCTGATACGTTTACTTAACGAAAACCTTTTTGTCATGGCATATCCATCCAACAAAATCAATAAGATATCGATAAGTATACGTAGTGATCTTAATGAATCCTTAACGCGGAGCCAGAGCGTAATGCGCAATGCATTTCCTGTCGCTGTCTTTCTTCCTGTTACTGACGAATGCAGGCAGATATCGCATTCAGCTCGTTGCGCAATGACAAAGATTGCGCAGGCTCTTTCTCTGCTTCTTCGAGAGTTTCAGTTGAGGTGGAGCAACCGCATCGCAGGCCGTTAGCATCTTCTGCGGCATAAACGTGCAGTAAGTGCCGACCAGCGGAATGCCGCATTTCGGAGAACTGCTCGAAAATGGCGACAAATGGAATGATTTTCCTTCCCCGTACACGGGAGACAATGAAAAAGGCCGCATTATTACCATGATTTGAGTTTGCTTTATTTGTTCTCTCTCGCGGTTAAAAATTGCCGAGGGGTAACAAAGTCGGGATTTGCGATAAAAGATACAGTATCAATCCAATACAACCACCAACCAGCGTACCGTTGACGCGGATAAACTGGAGATCTTTGCCAATATTTAACTCGATTTGCCGCGACATATCCCGCGCATCCCAGCTTTTCACCGTGTCAGTAATGTGGCGTGTCAGGAATGCCGAAAACTCTGGTGCGACGCGGTGCGCAGCCTGTTCGAGATGACCATTTAACGACGCCCGCAAGGCATCATCGGCAATTAACGTCTCGCCAAACCATTGACCCGCCCGCGCGATACGTTCCTTCACGCGAGAATCTTCGCTATTGATATCGGCCTTCAACCATTCCCGCAAATCCCCCCACAATTCACCGAGATAGCGGTTAAACGCTTCATCTTCTTTCAGATACGCTTTGATATTGTCGGCGCGCGCCGCCATTTCCGGATCGTTTTTCAGCTTATCGATCAGCGCAAAGGTAGCGCGATCAAACGCATGGCGGATCTGATGCGCGCGATCGCGGCTGATATCATCAAGCAAAGAATTAACTGCGTCAGAAACCAGCTCTGCACTGTGTTCACCCAGCCATTCAGTCGGCAAAATTTTCGCTTTCAGCGGATGTTCGCTCTCCAGCCAGCGGACGATCTGTTGGGCGATAAATTTGCGTGATTTATCGCGCTGGAGCAGGGCGATCAGTTGTGCGATCAGAGTATCCAGCAGCACCTGATGACGATCGTTTTTGGTCATGCTCTCCAGCATTAACGCACTGGTGCCGGAAAGATCCACTTTATCAATCGCCCGATGCACCGCGCGCTTAAGCAGACGCTGAATACGCGCATCATCAGTAAGTTCGAGAAAACCACTCATGATCTGCAAAAGATGCTGCCCAACGCGGCGGGCGTTTTCCGGCTGACTAAACCAGTTACCGATTAACAACGCCGGTTCATGACGACGAATTAACGCCACCAGGGATTGGGTATCGAGAAATTTTTCCTGTACGAACTGACCGAGATTTTCGCCAATCCGGTCTTTATTACGCGGGATAATCGCCGTATGGCGAGAAATAATCGGAATCGGCACGCGGCGAAACAGCGCCACCACCGCAAACCAGTCAGCCAGAGCACCGACCATTGCCGCCTCCGCAATCGCCTTCACGCCGCTCACCCAAAAATTGCGGGGCAAAAACAGCGTAACGATAAAAGTCGCGGCAGCAACGAGCAGTAAAGAGAGCGCCAGCATTTTGGCGCGTCGGAGTTCAATGATTTTATTCATATCGTAAGAATAGAGCCTGACGGCAGGTTCACGCAAAAATCGAGATGCCTTCCAGAAAAATGTATCGCTTGCAGGAGAACAAAAATAGCCTGGAAAGCGCCTCGGGGAATGAGATATTGCCGGGTGTGAGCGGAATTAGGAATCGCTAAAGTCGGACTATCTCTTCAACAGGTGACGGATCGCCATGACAAACTTCACCACCAGTACGCCGCATGACGCATTATTTAAATCCTTCCTCACGCATCCTGACACCGCGCGGGATTTTATGAAGATCCACTTACCAAAAGGTTTACGTGAACTGTGCGATCTCGACACCTTAAAACTGGAATCAGCCAGCTTTGTCGATGAAAAATTGCGGGCGCTGCACTCCGATATTTTATGGTCGGTAAAGACCCGCGAAGGCGATGGTTATATCTATGTGGTGATTGAACATCAGAGCCGCGAGGATATTCATATGGCCTTTCGCCTGATGCGATATTCCATGGCGGTGATGCAGCGTCATATAGAGCATGATAAACGCCGACCACTACCGCTGGTCATTCCGATGCTGTTTTATCACGGCAGTCGTAGTCCTTACCCCTGGTCTTTGTGCTGGCTGGACGAATTTGCCGACCCGATTACCGCTCGGAAACTTTATACCGCTGCGTTCCCGCTGGTGGATATCACTGTGGTGCCGGACGACGAGATTGTTCAGCATCGCAGAGTTGCCCTACTGGAGTTGATCCAAAAGCATATCCGCCAGCGCAATATGATGGGGCTGATTGATCAACTGGTAGCATTACTGGTTACAGAGTGCGCTAATGACAGCCAGATAACCGCGCTGTTAAATTACATTTTACTGGCTGGTGATGAAGCGAGTTTTAAGGAGTTTATCAGCGAACTTACCAGGCGAATGCCACAACACAGGGAGCGAATCATGACGATTGCAGAGCGAATTCATAATGCGGGATGGCTGTTGGGAAGGGAAGAAGGGAGGATCGAAGGCAAAGAAGAAGGGGAACAGCGCCTTCTCCGATTATTTTTGCAAAATGGTGCAGATCCTGAATGGATACAAAAGATTACCGGACATTCATCAGAGCAAATACAGGCATTAGGTCAGTCTTTGCCTGACAGTTACCGCGATTCAGGGATCGAATAATAATCAGAGACTGATGACAAACGCCAAACTTCCTGATGCGCTACGCTTATCAGGCTTACATAGCCCATGCAATATATTGAATTTGCAATATTCTGTATGCCGGATAAGGCGCTCGCGCTGCATCCGGCATGAACAAAACGCTTTTTGCCTAAGCCATGGGCTTTGTTGAATAAATCGAACTTTTGCTGAGTTGAAGGATCAGATCACGTATCTTCCCGACAACGCAGACCGT
>NZ_SZVK01000083.1:0-9211 GCF_005280595.1 Escherichia sp. MR
TGATAGAAACAGAAGCCACTGGAGCACCTCAAAAACACCATCATACACTAAATCAGTAAGTTGGCAGCATCACCGGCTTCATTTACATAATATTCCGTCATAATGGAAAGAGTCCCTTTGAATAAAATATTTAATAATGGTTGTGATTTATTTTTCAGTCATGAAGGTAATATCTATCGCCGCTTTGCTGCTAATTTTACCTTTCCAGCCATAACCACTAAGAATATTAAGTGATTATCCATGCTTACAACGACCGGAACAGACACATCGTTATGTATTTAACAACCCCAATATATTCACCTTGCAAATAAAATCACTAGTAACAGACACGCTACCGCCTCCATATAAAAATGGCCTCTAATAAAACTGTATCTTGCATAGAAAAAGATGAAATATCGGGTGTATTTTAATTATCAACTATAACTCTTGAAGCTTTTTATTAACAGCAACACATCTTATCGTATTAGATATGTTAACAATAAATTATTCTTAACATATCAATAAAGTATATATTACTCTCTTTACTACCTGCTTTTATTGCGGTAGCGATATTAATAGCAAAATTCGGAATTTATTTAGATGCTGGAATGAGCAAAAGTGATAGCGACTTTCTCACTTTACCCTGAAGTTTCAGGAAAGTGTGTAATGGAGGATACAACCTAACTGGAGATTTCTGACGATATAGTCGCTTTGAGCGACAATGAAGGCGAGCGCATCCCGAGCTGTCCTTTGAAAGGATATTATCGAAACTTGATGCTAAAACAGTGATGAAATGAACAACGCCAAGGAATCCGTTGATGCAAAACCCCTAAACCAGCCCCCTGATACGAGGCTGGCTTAAACGCGCAGGCAATCAATAAAAATCACCGGTTGCCTTTTCGGCCTGATCCATCCACACCGGTTTCTCGCTGGTTTTCGACCAGACGCGATGCAGGTAGCTGTAAAAGCGGGCGCGGTCTTTCCAGAAAAGCATGAAAGGCAGCGCCAGTACGCCCGCTGCAACCGCATAAGTACGGCGTAAAAAGATAAGCCATGCAGGATATTCTCTGTAGAGTTCCATACTTTTCTCCCCCTTTTTGTATCTACCCGGTGAATGGCACCGGAAAAATGAATTTGTTTATCTGATGAAAATAGTACCGCCTTTTGTGTAATTTTACTACTCATCCGACCACTTATTTTTGCTTATTGATGGTTTATTTACATTCACCGTGTAATTAAGTTACATGAAAGTTAAATTAATACTAATCATTAGTTAAATCATGGCTTTTGCCATTTTTATACTTTTTTTACACCCCGCCCGCAGATTTTTGCGAAATCTTTGCAGCCAGAATTCTACCCTTCCGGTATCACTTTTAGGCCACTGGAGGTGCACTGTGAGTGCAGGCGTGATAGCCGGCGTATTGCTGGTGTTTTTATTACTGGGTTATTTGGTTTATGCCCTGATCAATGCGGAGGCGTTCTGATGGCTGCGCAAGGGTTCTTACTGATCGCCACGTTTTTACTGGTGCTGATGGTGCTGGCGCGCCCTTTAGGCAGCGGGCTGGCGCGGCTGATTAATGATATTCCTCTTCCCGGTACGGTGGGCGTTGAGTGCGTACTCTTTCGCGCACTTGGCGTCTCTGGTCGCGAGATGAACTGGAAGCAATATCTCTCTGCCATTCTCTGCCTGAACATGCTGGGGCTGGCGGTGCTGTTTTTTATGTTGCTCGGTCAGCACTATCTGCCGCTTAATCCGCAGCAGTTGCCGGGGCTGTCGTGGGATCTGGCGCTCAATACCGCCGTCAGCTTTGTCACGAATACCAACTGGCAATCTTATAGCGGTGAAACCACGTTGAGCTATTTCAGCCAGATGGCGGGTTTAACAGTGCAAAACTTTCTTTCTGCCGCCAGCGGGATTGCGGTGATTTTTGCCCTCATCCGCGCGTTTACCCGCCAGAGCATGAGCACGCTCGGCAATGCCTGGTTCGATCTGCTACGCATCACGTTATGGGTGTTAGCCCCTGTGGCGTTGTTGATCGCACTGTTTTTTATTCAACAAGGTGCGCTGCAAAATTTTCTGCCCTATCAGCCGGTGACGACCGTTGAAGGTGTACAACAACTGTTACCGATGGGACCGGTAGCTTCTCAGGAAGCGATCAAGATGCTCGGCACTAACGGCGGCGGTTTCTTTAATGCCAACTCGTCGCATCCGTTTGAAAACCCAACAGCACTGACCAACTTCGTGCAGATGCTGGCGATCTTCTTGATCCCAACGGCGCTGTGTTTTGCCTTTGGCGAAGTGGCGGGCAAGCGCCGCCAGGGGCGCATGTTGCTGTGGGCGATGTCGGTGATTTTTGTCATCTGCGTAGGCGTGGTGATGTGGGCAGAAGTTCAGGGTAATCCGCATCTGCTGGCACTCGGCGCAGACAGCAGCATCAATATGGAAGGTAAAGAGAGCCGTTTCGGCGTGCTGGTCAGTAGCCTGTTTGCGGTCGTGACTACAGCAGCTTCCTGCGGTGCGGTGATTGCGATGCATGATTCGTTTACCGCTCTTGGTGGCATGGTGCCGATGTGGTTGATGCAAATTGGTGAAGTGGTATTCGGCGGCGTTGGTTCTGGCCTTTACGGCATGATGCTGTTCGTCCTGCTGGCGGTGTTTATTGCCGGGCTGATGATTGGTCGCACACCGGAATATCTGGGTAAAAAAATCGACGTGCGCGAGATGAAACTGACCGCGCTGGCGATTCTGGTCACCCCGACGCTGGTGCTGATGGGCGCGGCGCTGGCAATGATGACCGACGCCGGACGTAGCGCCATGCTCAACCCTGGACCGCATGGTTTTAGCGAAGTGCTGTATGCCGTGTCGTCCGCCGCCAACAACAATGGCAGCGCCTTTGCCGGCTTAAGCGCCAACTCACCATTCTGGAACTGTTTACTGGCGTTCTGCATGTTTGTCGGTCGCTTCGGGGTGATTATTCCGGTGATGGCGATTGCCGGTTCGCTGGTGAGTAAAAAGAGCCAACCCGCCAGCTCCGGCACGCTGCCTACGCACGGCCCGCTGTTTGTTGGCCTGTTAATCGGCACCGTGTTGCTGGTTGGCGCACTGACCTTTATCCCTGCCCTGGCGCTTGGTCCGGTGGCGGAATATCTCTCCTGATGATCTTGAGTAAGCACTGAATATGAGTCGTAAACAACTGGCGCTATTCGAACCAACACTTGTCGTTCAGGCGCTAAAAGAAGCGGTGAAAAAATTAAGCCCGCAGGCGCAATGCCGCAATCCGGTGATGTTTATCGTCTGGATAGGCAGTCTGCTGACCACCGTTATTAGCATCGCGATGGCAAGCGGCGCGATGCCTGGCAATGCGCTGTTTAGCGCGGCAATTAGCGGCTGGCTGTGGGTCACCGTACTGTTCGCTAATTTCGCCGAGGCGCTGGCAGAAGGCCGCAGTAAAGCGCAGGCCAACAGTCTGAAAGGGGTGAAAAAAACTGCCTTTGCCCGCAAGCTGCGTGAGCCGAAATATGGCGCTGCGGCGGACAAAGTTCCTGCCGATCAACTACGTAAAGGCGATATCGTACTGGTAGAAGCTGGCGATATTATCCCCTGCGATGGTGAAGTCATTGAAGGCGGCGCATCGGTCGATGAAAGCGCCATCACCGGGGAATCGGCTCCGGTGATCCGTGAATCCGGCGGTGATTTTGCCTCCGTCACCGGCGGAACGCGTATTCTTTCTGACTGGCTGGTGATTGAATGCAGCGTTAACCCCGGCGAGACATTTCTGGATCGGATGATCGCAATGGTGGAAGGCGCACAGCGACGTAAAACGCCGAACGAGATTGCCCTGACCATCCTGCTGATTGCCCTGACCATCGTCTTTTTACTGGCAACCGCAACGCTGTGGCCATTTTCTGCCTGGGGCGGTAACGCGGTCAGCGTAACGGTACTGGTGGCGCTGCTGGTCTGTCTGATCCCAACGACTATTGGCGGCTTGCTTTCAGCGATCGGCGTCGCCGGGATGAGCCGGATGCTGGGCGCGAATGTTATCGCCACCAGCGGACGTGCCGTTGAAGCGGCGGGCGACGTTGACGTTCTGCTGCTGGATAAAACCGGCACCATCACGCTAGGTAACCGTCAGGCGTCGGAGTTTATCCCCGCGCAGGGCGTAGAGGAAAAAACGCTGGCCGATGCCGCACAACTGGCTTCGCTGGCCGACGAAACGCCGGAAGGCCGCAGTATTGTGATCCTCGCCAAGCAGCGTTTTAACCTGCGCGAGCGCGATGTGCAGTCGCTTCACGCTACTTTTGTGCCGTTTACTGCGCAAAGCCGGATGAGTGGGATCAACATCGATAACCGTATGATCCGTAAAGGTTCTGTCGATGCCATTCGCCGCCATGTTGAGGCTAACGGTGGTCACTTCCCTGCCGATGTCGATCAAAAAGTTGATAACGTTGCGCGTCAGGGTGCCACGCCGCTGGTAGTAGTAGAAGGTTCCCGTGTGCTGGGCGTTATTGCACTGAAAGATATCGTCAAAGGCGGCATAAAAGAGCGTTTCGCGCAACTGCGTAAAATGGGCATTAAAACGGTGATGATTACCGGCGATAACCGTCTGACTGCCGCCGCCATTGCTGCGGAAGCGGGCGTCGATGATTTCCTCGCCGAAGCGACACCGGAGGCCAAGCTGGCGTTGATTCGTCAGTATCAGGCAGAAGGCCGTTTAGTGGCGATGACCGGCGACGGCACCAACGATGCTCCGGCGCTGGCGCAGGCAGATGTCGCGGTGGCGATGAACTCCGGCACCCAGGCAGCGAAAGAAGCGGGCAATATGGTGGATCTCGACTCCAACCCGACCAAGTTGATCGAGGTGGTGCACATTGGCAAACAGATGCTGATGACCCGTGGCTCGCTGACCACCTTCAGCATTGCCAACGATGTAGCGAAATACTTCGCCATTATTCCGGCGGCGTTCGCGGCAACGTATCCGCAGTTAAATACGCTGAACATTATGCGCCTGCATTCGCCCGACTCCGCCATTCTCAGTGCGGTGATTTTCAACGCCTTAATTATCGTCTTTTTGATTCCTCTGGCGTTAAAAGGCGTGAGTTATAAACCGCTTACCGCTTCTGCCATGTTGCGCCGTAACTTATGGATTTACGGTCTGGGTGGGCTGCTGGTGCCGTTTATCGGTATCAAAGTGATTGATTTACTGCTGACCGTTTGCGGTCTGGTGTGAGGGTTACCATGAGTGGATTACGTCCGGCATTATCGACATTTCTCTTTCTGTTATTGATCACTGGCGGTGTTTATCCGCTACTGACCACCGCGCTGGGGCAATGGTGGTTTCCCTGGCAGGCCAACGGTTCGTTGATTCGTGAAGGTGATACGGTACGCGGCTCAGCGTTAATCGGGCAGAATTTTACCGGCAACGGCTATTTTCATGGCCGCCCATCGGCAACGGCAGAAATGCCCTATAATCCACAGGCTTCTGGCGGGAGTAATCTGGCGGTCAGTAACCCGGAGCAGGATAAACAGATAGCTGCACGCGTTGCCGCGTTACGGGCAGCAAACCCGGATGCCAGCACGAGCGTTCCGGTTGAACTGGTGACGGCGTCGGCAAGCGGGCTGGACAATAACATTACCCCGCAAGCGGCGGCCTGGCAGATCCCACGCGTCGCGAAAGCGCGTAATCTCAGCGTTGAACAACTCACGCAACTGGTCGCAAAATACAGCCAACAACCGCTGGTGAATTTTATCGGCCAGCCGGTCGTCAATATTGTCGAACTCAATCTGGCGCTGGATAAGCTTGATGAATAACGAACCCTTACGTCCCGATCCCGACCGTCTGCTGGAACAAACTGCCGCGCCGCATCGGGGGAAGCTAAAAGTTTTCTTCGGTGCCTGTGCAGGCGTCGGGAAGACCTGGGCGATGCTGGCAGAAGCACAGCGACTGCGGGCGCAAGGGCTGGATATTGTGGTTGGCGTGGTAGAAACCCACTGTCGGAAAGATACTGCCGCAATGCTGGAAGGGCTGGCTGTTCTGCCGCTAAAACGCCAGGCGTACCGTGGGCGGCACATCAGCGAGTTTGATCTCGATGCTGCCCTCGCCCGCCGTCCGGCACTGATCTTAATGGACGAACTGGCGCACAGTAATGCGCCAGGTTCCCGTCATCCCAAACGCTGGCAGGACATCGAAGAGCTGCTGGAAGCTGGCATTGATGTTTTCACTACCGTCAACGTTCAGCATCTGGAAAGTCTGAACGATGTGGTCAGCGGCGTCACCGGAATTCAGGTACGGGAAACCGTGCCTGATCCTTTTTTTGATGCTGCCGACGACGTGGTGCTGGTGGACCTGCCCCCGGACGATCTGCGTCAACGGCTGAAAGAAGGCAAAGTCTACATTGCCGGGCAGGCGGAGCGCGCCATTGAACATTTTTTCCGCAAAGGCAATCTGATCGCCCTGCGCGAACTGGCACTGCGCCGTACTGCCGATCGCGTAGATGAACAAATGCGCGCCTGGCGGGGACATCCTGGCGAAGAGAAAGTCTGGCACACGCGTGACGCGATCCTTTTATGCATCGGCCATAACACCGGCAGCGAAAAACTGGTTCGCGCGGCGGCGCGGCTGGCGTCAAGGCTGGGGAGCGTCTGGCACGCGGTGTATGTTGAAACCCCTGCCCTGCACCGCTTACCGGAGAAAAAACGTCGGGCAATTCTCCGCGCCTTACGTCTGGCGCAGGAGCTGGGCGCAGAGACGGCAACACTTTCTGATCCAGCGGAAGAAAAAGCCGTAGTGCGTTATGCCCGTGAACATAATCTCGGCAAGATTATTCTCGGTCGCCCGGCCTCGCGCCGCTGGTGGCGTCGGGAAACGTTTGCTGACCGACTGGCGCGCATCGCCCCCGATCTCGATCAGGTGCTGGTCGCGCTTGATGAACCACCCGCCCGCACGATTAACAACGCGCCGGATAGCCGCTCTTTTAAAGACAAGTGGCGGGTACAGATTCAGGGATGCGTGGTTGCCGCCGCGTTATGCGCCGTTATCACCTTAATTGCCATGCAGTGGCTGATGGCGTTTGATGCCGCCAACCTGGTGATGCTGTATCTGTTAGGCGTGGTAGTGGTGGCGCTATTTTATGGGCGCTGGCCTTCAGTGGTCGCCACCGTCATTAATGTGGTGAGTTTCGATCTCTTTTTTATCGCCCCACGCGGCACGCTCGCCGTCTCTGATGTGCAGTATCTGCTGACCTTCACGGTGATGTTAACCGTCGGACTGGTGATCGGGAACCTTACTGCTGGCGTGCGTTATCAGGCGCGGGTAGCCCGCTACCGCGAGCAACGCACACGACACTTATATGAAATGTCGAAAGCTCTGGCTGTGGGCCGCAGTTCGCAGGATATCGCCGCCACCAGCGAACAGTTTATTGCCTCCACGTTTCATGCTCGCAGTCAGGTGTTGCTGCCTGATGACAATGGAAAATTGCAGCCAATGACACATCCGCAAGGAATGACGCCGTGGGACGATGCCATCGCGCAGTGGAGTTTTGATAAAGGCCTGCCTGCGGGCGCGGGCACCGACACGTTACCCGGCGTGCCGTACCAGATTTTGCCGTTAAAAAGCGGCGAGAAAACCTACGGTCTGGTGGTGGTGGAACCGGGGAATCTGCGCCAGTTGATGATCCCGGAACAGCAGCGCCTGCTGGAGACGTTTACGCTGTTAGTTGCCAATGCCCTGGAACGCCTGACGCTGACCGCCAGCGAAGAACAGGCGCGGATGGCAAGCGAACGTGAACAGATCCGCAACGCCCTGCTGGCGGCACTTTCGCATGATTTACGCACTCCGCTTACGGTGCTGTTCGGTCAGGCTGAAATCTTAACGCTCGATCTGGCAAGCGAAGGATCGCCCCACGCCCGCCAGGCCAGCGAGATTCGCCAGCATGTGCTGAACACTACCCGACTAGTGAATAATCTACTGGATATGGCGCGAATTCAGTCCGGCGGCTTTAATTTGAAGAAAGAGTGGTTAACGCTGGAAGAAGTGGTCGGCAGCGCGCTGCAAATGCTGGAACCGGGATTATCGTCGCCCATCAACCTTTCTCTGCCAGAACCACTGACTTTAATCCACGTTGACGGACCACTCTTTGAACGGGTGCTGATTAATCTGCTGGAGAACGCGGTGAAATACGCGGGTGCGCAGGCCGAAATTGGTATTGATGCCCACGTTGAGGGCGAGAAGCTACAACTGGATGTCTGGGATAATGGCTTCGGTCTTCCTCCAGGCCAGGAGCAGACGATATTCGATAAGTTTGCGCGTGGGAATAAAGAATCGGTGGTGCCGGGTGTAGGGCTTGGGCTGGCAATTTGTCGGGCGATTGTGGATGTACACGGCGGCACCATTACCGCGTTCAACCGACCGGAAGGTGGTGCCTGTTTTCGTGTTACACTTCCCCAGCAAACTGCCCCTGAACTTGAAGAATTTCATGAGGATATGTGACAAACGTTCTGATTGTTGAAGATGAACAGGCTATTCGTCGGTTTCTGCGCACGGCGCTGGAGGGCGATGGTATGCGCGTCTTTGAGGCCGAAACGCTGCAACGCGGCTTACTGGAAGCGGCAACCCGCAAGCCGGATTTAATTATTCTCGATCTCGGTCTGCCCGACGGTGATGGGATTGAGTTTATCCGCGACCTGCGCCAGTGGAGCGCGGTGCCGGTGATTGTGCTTTCCGCACGTAGTGAAGAGAGCGACAAAATCGCCGCGCTGGATGCCGGAGCTGATGATTACCTGAGTAAACCGTTTGGCATTGGCGAGCTTCAGGCTCGTCTGCGCGTCGCCTTACGCCGCCATTCAGCCACCGCCGCGCCCGATCCGGTGGTGAAATTTTCCGATGTGGCCGTCGATTTAGCGGCTCGGGTGATCCATCGCGGTGAAGAGGAGGTGCATCTCACCCCGATTGAGTTTCGCCTGCTGGCGGTGCTGCTTAATAACGCCGGGAAAGTGCTCACTCAGCGCCAGTTACTCAACCAGGTGTGGGGGCCAAATGCGGTTGAACACAGCCACTATTTGCGGATTTATATGGGGCATCTGCGGCAAAAACTGGAACAAGACCCGGCTCGGCCTCGCCATTTTATTACTGAAACCGGTATTGGGTATCGGTTTATGCTTTGGGTGATGCTGCCAACTTACTGATTTAGTGTATGATGGTGTTTTTGAGGTGCTCCAGTGGCTTCTGTTTCTATC
>NZ_SZVK01000084.1:0-8947 GCF_005280595.1 Escherichia sp. MR
ATCGGTGGAGCTGCATGACAAAGTCATCGGGCATTATCTGAACATAAAACACTATCAATAAGTTAGAGTCATTACCAACCAGGCCAATTCAGCGCACGCTTTAATAGCATCCATAGTTTAAGAAAGTGACTGGATTACGCACAAATACACAATGTTGTATGTCCGCATTTTATAAAACGAATCAAAATTTTGGCTTTGTGTTGGTTATTTCTCTATGCCGAGACGCGAATCCGCCTTTGATTCTCTAAAATCGCCTCACTTTCAACGTTGCATCGTTGTGAAATCATGCATTAGATGTTAGAAAAACAATAAATAATGCGATATACGCGTTACTGTTTCGCTGTGAACAACAATCGGTAAAAGAAATGGATAAAATTCACGCAATGCAGTTGTTCATCAAGGTTGCGGAGCTGGAGAGTTTTTCCCGCGCGGCGGATTTCTTTGCATTGCCAAAAGGAAGCGTTTCGCGCCAGATACAGGCACTGGAACATCAACTTGGCACCCAGCTTCTCCAGCGCACCACGCGACGGGTCAAACTCACACCTGATGGCATGACCTATTACCAACGGGCAAAAGATGTGTTGAGTAATCTCAACGAACTGGACGGTTTATTTCAGCAGGGCGCCCCCAGCATCAGCGGTAAATTGCGCATCGATATCCCATCCGGGATGGCAAAAACCCTGCTACTGCCGCGTCTGCCCGAATTTCTCCATCAATATCCGGGAATTGAACTGGAATTAAGCAGCAATGACCGTCCGGTAGATATTCTTCATGATGGCTTTGATTGCGTAGTACGCACGGGAACGTTGCCCGACGATGGACTCATCACCCGTCCCCTCGGCAAACTGACGATGGTCAACTGCGCCAGTCCGCACTATCTGACGCGCTTTGGTTATCCGCAAAGTCCCGAGGACCTGACTTCGCACGCAGTAGTGCATTACACGCCACACCTGGGCGCGCATCCGTTGGGTTTTGAGGTTGCCAGTGTTAATGGCGTCCAGTGGTTTAAGTCCGGCGGCATGTTGACGGTAAACAGTAGAGAAAACTATCTTGCCGCCGGTCTGGCGGGACTGGGGATTATTCAGATCCCCCGCGTCACCGTACGCGAAGCCCTACGCGCCAGACAGCTTATCGAAGTGTTACCCAACTACCGCGCCGAACCACGTTCCATTTCTCTGGTTTACCCACAGCGTCGGGAGCTTTCCCGCCGTGTAAACCTGTTTATGCAGTGGCTGGCTGGTGTGATGAAAGAGTACCTGGACTGACCGACTATACTTTTTAAGAAAGACAACGACAGAAGGACTAAAGAGCGGATGACGCAGGAAAACGAGATTAAACGTCCCACCCAGGATCTGGAGCACGAGCCAATTAAGCATCTGGATAATAGCGATAAAGGCGGCAAAGTTAGCCAGGCGCTGGAAACCGTCACCACCACCGCCGAAAAAATCCAACGCCAACCGATCATCGCACACCTTATTCGCGCGACAGAACGCTTTAACGATCGGCTGGGTAACCAGTTTGGTGCGGCTATCACCTATTTCTCGTTTTTGTCGATGATCCCGATTTTGATGGTGTCGTTTGCCGCAGGGGGTTTTGTGCTGGCCTCCCATCCGATGCTGTTACAGGATATCTTCGATAAGATTCTGCAAAACATCAGCGATCCGACGCTTGCCGCCACGTTGAAAAACACCATCAACACTGCCGTTCAGCAGCGTACTACCGTAGGACTTGTCGGGTTAGCCGTGGCGCTATACTCCGGCATCAACTGGATGGGGAATTTACGTGAAGCAATTCGCGCCCAATCGCGCGATGTCTGGGAACGTTCGCCGCAAGATCAGGAGAAGTTCTGGGTAAAATATCTGCGTGACTTTATTTCGCTGATTGGTTTGTTGATTGCGCTGATTGTGACGCTTTCGATCACCTCGGTTGCCGGTTCTGCGCAACAAATGATTATTAGCGCGCTGCACCTTAATAGCATTGAGTGGCTGAAACCGACGTGGCGGTTGATTGGTCTGGCGATTTCTATCTTTGCCAACTATCTGCTTTTCTTTTGGATCTTCTGGCGCCTGCCGCGCCACCGTCCGCGTAGAAAGGCGCTGATTCGCGGGACATTCCTCGCAGCGATTGGTTTTGAAGTGATTAAAATCGTGATGACCTACACCCTGCCGTCGTTGATGAAATCCCCGTCTGGCGCAGCATTTGGTTCTGTGCTGGGGCTGATGGCGTTTTTCTACTTCTTTGCTCGTCTGACGCTGTTTTGTGCGGCGTGGATTGCCACCGCAGAGTACAAAGATGACCCGCGAATGCCGGGGAAAACGCAGCCTTAAAATATGCCGGATGCGGCGTAAACGCCTTATTCGGCCTGGCTCCCCGTAGGCCGGATAAGATGCGCCAGCATCGCATCCGGCTATAATGCGCACATAACCTCTTGAAACTCTTCCCCAGAGCCTCTTCAGCCATCTATTTGGGAGCAAACAATTTCATACCAACTCATAACCCCAGCATATAAATCCAGTTGGTAACTTTTATTTAACCTGAAACCAGTTTTATCCACTATTTATAAAATTATGTGAAGCATTTCATAGAAGAAAAATCACTAGCCTAAACATTATCCCCTTTTTGCCTGGTTTTTGACCATTCCCGCGATTTGTTACACATTGAAATATCACTTTTGCTGTGCGTAATATGGCTATTCGTTAGCCAAAAAATAAGAAAAGATTATGCAAGCAACAGCCACAACACTCGAAAATAACCAGGAATTCACGCCGGTAAACTCGCGTAATAAAGTCCTTGTCGCCTCTCTCATTGGCACGGCCATTGAGTTCTTCGACTTTTATATTTACGCCACTGCGGCCGTTATTGTGTTTCCGCATATCTTCTTCCCGCAGGGCGATCCTACGGCAGCAACGCTCCAGTCGCTCGCCACCTTCGCCATTGCCTTCGTCGCGCGCCCCATCGGCTCTGCCGTATTTGGTCATTTTGGCGATCGCGTTGGACGTAAAGCGACGCTGGTCGCCTCGTTGCTAACGATGGGAATTTCGACAGTGGTGATTGGTCTGTTGCCGGGCTATGCCACGATTGGTATTTTCGCCCCGCTGCTGCTGGCGCTGGCTCGATTTGGTCAGGGGCTGGGTTTAGGCGGTGAATGGGGCGGCGCGGCGCTGCTGGCAACTGAAAACGCCCCGCCGCGCAAACGTGCATTGTACGGCTCCTTCCCGCAACTGGGCGCACCGATTGGCTTCTTCTTTGCCAACGGCACTTTCTTGCTGCTTTCCTGGCTACTGACCGACGAACAGTTTATGAGCTGGGGCTGGCGCGTACCGTTTATCTTCTCGGCGGTGCTGGTGATTATCGGCCTGTATGTCCGCGTTTCACTGCATGAGTCGCCGGTGTTTGAGAAAGTCGCTAAAGCGAAAAAGCAGGTGAAAATCCCGCTGGGTACGCTGCTGACCAAACATGTTCGCGTAACCGTACTGGGTACGTTCATTATGCTGGCAACCTATACGCTGTTTTACATCATGACCGTCTACTCGATGACCTTTAGTACCGCCGCCGCGCCAGTTGGGCTTGGCCTGCCGCGTAACGAAGTATTGTGGATGCTGATGATGGCAGTGATTGGTTTTGGCGTGATGGTGCCAGTCGCCGGATTACTGGCTGATGCCTTTGGTCGCCGTAAAAGCATGGTAATCATCACGACGCTGATCATCCTGTTCGCGCTGTTCGCCTTTAACCCGTTGCTCGGTTCTGGCAACCCGATTCTGGTTTTTGCCTTCCTGCTGCTGGGGTTAAGTCTGATGGGGCTGACTTTCGGGCCGATGGGCGCGCTGTTGCCAGAACTGTTCCCGACGGAAGTGCGTTACACCGGAGCATCGTTCTCTTACAACGTATCGTCGATTCTTGGGGCTTCCGTTGCGCCGTATATCGCAGCCTGGTTGCAGACTAACTACGGGTTAGGCGCAGTGGGGTTATATCTGGCGGCGATGGCTGGCTTGACGTTAATTGCCTTGCTGCTGACGCATGAGACGCGGCATCAGTCGTTGTAAGTATCGTGCGGGCTGCCACCCTCACCCCAGCCCTCTCCCTGAAAGGGAGAGGGAGAAAAGCGGAGCGAGATGTTACATCGCGAACATAACAGCCCTCCCCCCCAGAAAGTGAACGGAAAAGCGGCACTCGTTATTTCAACACGCACAAAACAGTCCCCTCGCCCCTTTGGGGAGAGGGTTAGGGTGAGGGGAACACGCTGCTCCCGAATTCACCAGCAAATCTAATCCAACCCCATCACTTCTTCATCTGCGACAAAATCGTCCGACACTGATTAGCCTCCCCTTCTGAAGGTGAGATCAGCGCCAGTAACGCCGCCGCAGGCGTCACCAACGTTGCCAGTGCCGCCGCAACAGCGCCACGGGCAATCAACGGCCCGGCCTTCACACCAGCCTGCGGACTCTTAAACGTCCCACGCACATACAGCGGCGAACGCAGCGTGATAATACGAATCCCTTTACTCTCCGGATCAATAGTCAAATCCAGTTGCTCCGAAGCAAAACTTGCCGTGCCGGTAACGTTAATCAACGCGTTCTCAGTATCGAAAGCAAAAATCTGCGGGCGTGCCACGCCGTTGGCAATATTCAGATTCGCCGCCGCGCAGTTCACCCGCACCTCATCGTCACCAAATATCGCACCGACAATGTAGTTGCCGACATTCAGCCCAACAATCTCCATCAGGTTACGGCTCACCAGCCCGTCATTCATCAACAGTTTCAGGTTGCCGTTACTGTTGCCTAAAAGCGCCGCCACCGAGTTACCGCTACCGCGTAGTTCCGCGTCACCGTTCATTTCCCCCAGCGTCTTCTGCATCAGTTCCACATCGGGCATCAGTTCTTTCAGTTTCAGTCGACGAGCCTGAATATCTGCCCGCCCCTGCATCGGCTTTTTATCGCCTTCCAGATGAATATTCGCCGCAATGCTGCCGCCCGCCATGCCAAATTTCAGCGGTTGCAGGCGCAGGTCAGCATTTTTGAGGATAATATGAGTAGAAAGATCGCTAATCGGCAGGCTACTGCCATGCTCTATGCGCCGCCCTTTGAAACGAACATCAGCATCCATCGCATCCCATTTATCGGTTTCGAAGCGGTCATAAGGCAGCACTTTGCCCACAGGCTGAACGTTTTTCTCGCCCTTCTTCTGTTCAGAGCGTTTCGACTTTTCTACCCCTTCCCCGGAATCAACGCCAATCAATGGCCCCAAATCAGCCAGCCGCAACTGCCGTGACTCAACGTCACCTTCCAGTTTTGGTCGCGGCTTACCGGTGGTGTAGACCAGAGAACCGTGGATATCGCTATCGCCAATGCGCCCGTTAAAGCCGCGATAATCAAAGACCGACGATTTTTCAGTGTCGATTTTCGCTACCAGCCGACCATCCGTTTCAAACGGCGGGGTATCGGGCAGCAGAACGCCCGTCAGTTCATAGAGATCACCCAGCGAATCGCCGGAAAATTTAAGCCGTAAATCGACGCCGCCCATTTTCATTGGGTCATTCACGACGCCATCAAAAGCAACACGGGTATTACCGGAGCGAAAATCAGACTGCACCGGAAAAGGTGTTCCTTCGCCACGCAGCGCCAGCATACCGCCTATTTTTCCTGTACCCGTGAGCGGTTCGCCGTTATAGCGCCCCTGCGCTTTCAGGCCAAAAACGTAATCGCCTACCTTCTCTTTATCTGATTTACCTTTCGATCCAGTAACTTCGCTGAACGGCAACGGCTTGCCTAACGGATCGACAAAAATTTCCAGATCTGCTTTGCTTACTTTGTCATCAATAGCGATCCGCCCTTGATCGAAGAGAATATTATCCAGACGGAACGACCACGCCGACGGCTTTGCATTCGCGTCTTTGTTGTCATCGTTGGCGAGATTAAACGTCCAGTTATTGTTCTTTTCTGAGAGGCGAATCAGGCGCGCGTCGGGCTTTTCCAGCTTGATCCAGGACAGCCAGACCGTTTTAGTCAGCAACGCCAGCGGAGCCAGCGTCGCTTCTACGCGCGGTAAATGTACCATCGTCACTTCGGGAATATCCGGCGGGTTGCCGAGAATGATGTCTTGTGCGTGTACATGAGGCCACGGCACCCAGCTACGCCAGCCGGTTTCCTGCTTTTGCCGTTCCCACACCACGCCCAGATCGCCACGGATGGCGAAGGGGCGATTCAGTTCCGCAGAGACTTTCTGGTTGATGGTCGGTTTGAGACGGTTCCAGTCAAACGTTGCAATCAAAATGATCGCCACGACGATCAACAACAAGAAAGCCCCTGAAATCGCAGCGGTTATTTTGCCTGCTTTGCTCATAGTTCGCTTCCTCACATTCTTCCTGTGCCAGTCCTAAAGATAGTCCAGCCAGGCAGAAAATGAGGCGGCTTACAGAGCCAACGCCACCGAGTCCAGCGTTTCGATTGGTGCCGGACGTGAAAGAAACCAGCCTTGTGCGGCGAATGCGGGAGAATTTTGCACATCGCCCCACTCTTCCTCAGTCTCGATACCTTCGACGATCACCCCACGGCAGTAGCGGTTCATCAAATGCAAAAGCTGGGAAAAGAGCGTGCGACCTTCGGGCGACTGGCGCAACATCACAAACAGTTCGCGAGCGATTTTGATGTAGTCGTAACGCACTTCACTTAGCGCAGAGAAATTTGCCATCCCGGTGCCAAAATCATCCAGCCACAGTGGGCCAAATTCGCACATCGAGGCAAACGTTGAATCTTTCGGTAGACGGATGTGTTCCACCAGTTCGAAACGCAGCCAGGGAAGACGGTCAATCTGACGCAAAATTTCCGGCTGCTGACGTAGGGCAAGAAGCGTAGGTCCATCAATATTAACCGATGCCAGCAGGCCGTGCTCAACGAAGAATGCAGCTTTTTTCGCCAGTAAATCAATCTGTTCTTTCACCACATCCATACGATGCCTGACGGTGATTTCGGCAAAATAACGATCTGGCGGCAGCCGTTGCGAGGGATTATCAGGATGCGTGACAATGGTTAAAAGCTCCACGGCCATCAATCGTCCGGAAGTCTGGTAAATCGGCTGCCAGGTATAAACGCGCTCACACTGCAACCAAAAACGCCGTTCCTGCAAGCTCTCGATGCTTGTTTCAGGGTTGCTTATTCGCTGGATAACCTGCCTTATCATCGAAGATGTCCTGTGTTTAAAAGTGATGCTGCCCGGACTCGACAAATATTATCGGCGCGCCACGGCAGAACTTTACCGCCAGAGAGAAGTTAATTTGCCCACACAACGACGGAATCTTCCAGGAATACGTTCTGGCTCAAAAAAATAATGGAACAGCGTTTTAATATAGTTGACCAGCAAACCACCACAGCGCAAACTAACGCTAATTTTTTACAGATCAGGTTCACGACTATGTCCAAAAAGATTGCCGTGATTGGCGAATGCATGATTGAGCTTTCCGAGAAAGGCGCAAACGTTAAGCGCGGTTTCGGCGGCGATACCCTGAATACTTCCGTCTACATCGCTCGTCAGGTCGATCCTGCGGCATTAACCGTTCACTACGTAACGGCGCTGGGGACGGACAGTTTTAGTCAGCAGATGCTGGACGCCTGGCACGGCGAGAACGTCGATACGTCCCTGACCCAACGGATGGAAAACCGCCTGCCGGGTCTTTACTACATTGAAACCGATAGCACTGGCGAACGCACTTTCTACTACTGGCGTAACGAAGCCGCAGCTAAATTCTGGCTGGAGAGCGAGCAGTCAGCAGCAATTTGTGAAGAGCTGGCGAATTTCGATTACCTTTACCTTAGCGGGATTAGCCTGGCGATCTTAAGCCCGACCAGCCGCGAGAAGCTGCTTTCTCTGCTGCGCGAATGCCGTGCCAACGGCGGGAAGGTCATTTTCGACAACAACTACCGTCCGCGCCTGTGGGCGAGCAAAGAAGAGACGCAGCAGGTGTACCAGCAAATGCTGGAATGCACAGATATCGCCTTCCTGACGCTGGACGATGAAGACGCGCTGTGGGGTCAACAGCCGGTGGAAGACGTCATTGCGCGCACCCATAACGCGGGCGTGAAAGAAGTGGTGGTGAAACGCGGGGCGGATTCTTGCCTGGTGTCTATTGCTGGCGAAGGGTTAGTGGATGTTCCGGCGGTGAAACTGCCGAAAGAAAAAGTGATCGACACCACCGCTGCGGGTGACTCTTTCAGCGCCGGTTATCTGGCGGTACGCCTGACCGGGGGAAGTGCAGAAGAAGCAGCGAAACGTGGACATTTGACTGCAAGTACGGTTATCCAGTATCGCGGCGCGATTATCCCGCGTGAGGCGATGCCAGCGTAATGGTTTTTGGCGGAGAACGGGTAGATATTCGTTCTCCGTTAATCTTCTTGCAGGGATGAACCGAGCGGGGCTGATGATTTGAAATAAACTGCTGACGCATATCATTCAAACTGCGCGTAAATTTAAGCGGTTTCTCACCTTTAATTTCGACCGTGACGAAGACATTCCCATTAGTGTTAAATAAGTCAAAATAATAATCATGTTGATGACGATGATTAGTTTTAAATTGACGAAATGATAAATAGCAGCGGTCATCATAGGTAATTAAAAAATCATTTTCGCCGTACTCGTTTATCATCCTGTTTTTCAGGTTACCGTCGAAGAGAACTGTATACTTCGCTCTGTCAGCAAATAATTCGGCATCCGTTTCTCGGTTGATCGTATTGACACTGATACCGAATTCTATTTTACCTTGTCTTTATCGATATTATTTCTTGTACTGACATAAATATTATTCACATCCCAAAGTAAAAGAAAATTTTTGTTGCAGGAATAGAGAGCTGTTCAACAGAGAATCATAATCGGCAAGAACAGTGGGTAATGACTCCAACTTATTGATAGTGTTTTATGTTCAGATAATGCCCGATGACTTTGTCATGCAGCTCCACCG
>NZ_SZVK01000085.1:0-8893 GCF_005280595.1 Escherichia sp. MR
ATCGGTGGAGCTGCATGACAAAGTCATCGGGCATTATCTGAACATAAAACACTATCAATAAGTTGGAGTCATTACCGTTTTTTCCCTGACTTAACCGCGTTTCAACGTGTCTACCCTGACGGCAATTTTATTGACTGGAAGATTTATCAATCGGTAGCCGCTGAATTATATGCGCACGATCTTGAACGCCTTTGTTGATATTTTAACGGGAATCAACAGTCATCATTACAAAAATAATGAACGGATATTGACGCAATATCGCCACATTTTTTAAAGCACAGTTGCTAAGTGGATCTTATGAAAAATCCCTATCTCCCTACCGCGCTGGGGTTGTATTTCAATTACCTGGTGCATGGTATGGGCGTCATTTTGATGACCCTGAGTATGGCCTCGCTGGAGACGCTTTGGCATACCAATGCGGCAGGTGTCTCGATTGTTATCTCATCATTAGGCATTGGTCGATTAAGCGTCCTGTTTCTTTCTGGCTTATTATCCGATAGATTCGGTCGCCGACCGTTTATCATTCTCGGTATGTGCTGCTATATCGCCTTCTTTTTTGGCATCCTGCACACCAATAACATCATTATCGCTTATGTTTTTGGCTTTCTGGCCGGAATGGCAAACAGTTTTCTCGATGCAGGTACTTATCCCAGCCTGATGGAAGCCTTTCCTCATTCACCGGGTACAGCCAATATTTTAATTAAAGCGTTTGTTTCCTGCGGACAATTTTTATTGCCGTTAATCATTAGTTTATTGGTATGGGCCGAACTGTGGTTTGGTTGGTCTTTTATGATTGCCGCAGGCATTATGATTATTAACGGTCTGTTTTTATACCGCAGTACCTTTCCACCGCATCCGGGTCGTCGCTTACCGGCAGTAAATAAAACAACCACTTCTGCGGGGCATCGCTGCTCAATAATCGATTTAGCCAGTTATACCTTATATGGCTATATATCAATGGCAACGTTTTATCTGGTCAGCCAGTGGCTGGCACAATACGGGCAATTTGTCGCTGGCATGTCATACACAATGTCGATCAAATTACTCAGCATCTACACCGTGGGATCGCTGCTTTGCGTATTTATTAGTGCACCGCTCATTCGTAAAGCGATTCACCCGACAACATTGTTGATGCTGTACACGTTTATCTCATTTATTGCCCTGCTCACCGTTTGCCTGTATCCCATATTTTATGTGGTAATAACATTCGCTTTCGTTATTGGTTTTACCTCCGCTGGAGGCGTTGTACAAATTGGCCTGACGTTAATGGCTGAACGTTTTCCCTACGCTAAAGGTAAAGCAACCGGGATTTATTACAGTGCGGGAAGTATTGCAACCTTTACCATTCCGTTGATTACGGCTCATCTATCACAAAGAAGTATTGCCGATATTATGTGGTTCGATACTGGCATCGCTGCCGTCGGTTTTTTACTGGCGCTGTTTATTGGCTTACGCAGCCACAAGGAAACACAACATCCATCGCTAAAGGGAAATGTCGCCACGGGCGGGTAATGCAATATTATTTTCAGGACATGCAAGTTCTTACGGATAAATTAACTTTCTGCGCTAATTAAGGGAAATCACGATCTAAAACAAACTATTACATGCAATATTCCTGGAAACATAAACTTTATGCCATGTATCTGGGGGAAATCATCTTCAGTATAGTGATTATGAAAACCGTCGAAGAACAATACGTACGGTAACAAAATTATCTTTCAGCAAGGAGCTGTGAAAATGTCTCAAAATAAGGCTTTCAGCACGCCATTTATCCTGGCGGTTCTTTGTATATACTTCAGCTATTTCCTGCACGGCATTAGTGTTATTACACTTGCACAGAACATGTCATCTCTGGCAGAAAAATTTTCAACGGACAACGCGGGTATTGCTTATTTAATTTCCGGTATTGGCCTGGGTCGCCTGATCAGTATTTTATTCTTCGGTGTAATCTCCGACAAATTTGGTCGGCGCGCAGTCATATTAATGGCAGTAATAATGTATCTACTGTTCTTCTTTGGTATTCCCGCTTGCCCGAATTTAACGCTCGCTTACTGTCTGGCAGTGTGCGTAGGTATCGCTAACTCGGCGCTGGATACCGGTGGTTACCCGGCGTTGATGGAATGCTTTCCGAAAGCCTCCGGGTCGGCGGTAATACTGGTTAAAGCAATGGTGTCATTCGGGCAAATGTTCTATCCAATGCTGGTGAGTTATATGCTGCTGAATAACATCTGGTACGGCTATGGGCTGATTATTCCTGGCATCCTGTTTGTACTGATCACGCTGATGCTGTTGAAAAGCAAATTCCCCAGCCAGTTGGTGGACGCCAGCGTTGCCAATGAATTGCCGATAATGAACAGTAAACCGTTAGTCTGGCTGGAAGGTGTTTCGTCGGTACTGTTCGGTGTTGCCGCATTCTCGACCTTTTATGTGATTGTGGTGTGGATGCCCAAATATGCAATGGCATTTGCCGGTATGTCGGAAGCCGAAGCATTAAAAACCATCTCTTATTACAGTATGGGTTCGCTGGTCTGTGTCTTTATATTTGCCGCGTTACTGAAAAAAATAGTACGCCCCATCTGGGCTAACGTATTTAACTCTGCACTGGCAACGGTAACTGCCGCCATTATCTATCTCTACCCTTCTCCGCTAGTGTGTAATGCCGGAGCCTTTGTTATCGGTTTCTCAGCGGCTGGCGGAATTTTACAACTCGGCGTTTCGGTCATGTCAGAGTTTTTCCCCAAAAGCAAGGCCAAAGTCACCAGTATTTATATGATGATGGGCGGTCTGGCTAACTTTGTTATTCCACTGATTACCGGTTATCTGTCAAATATCGGCCTGCAATATATCATCGTTCTCGATTTTACTTTCGCGCTGCTGGCCTTGATTACCGCAATTATTGTTTTTATCCGCTATTACCGCGTATTCATTATTCCCAAAAATGATATCCGGTTAGGCGAACGTTATTTTAAACACAATTAAGCACAGAGGTTAAAGGAGTGAATTATGGATGTTACCGCAAAATACGAATTGATTGGGTTGATGGCCTATCCTATCCGCCACAGTTTATCGCCTGAAATGCAGAATAAAGCCTTAGAAAAAGCAGGATTACCATTTACCTATATGGCCTTTGAAGTGGATAACGATAGCTTTGCCGGAGCAATTGAAGGATTAAAAGCCCTCAAAATGCGCGGCACCGGTGTGTCGATGCCGAACAAACAACTGGCGTGTGAATATGTTGATGAATTAACGCCTGCGGCGAAACTGGTGGGCGCCATCAATACCATCGTTAATGATAACGGCTACCTGCGTGGTTATAACACCGACGGCACAGGCCATATTCGCGCCATAAAAGAGAGCGGTTTTGATATCAAAGGAAAAACGATGGTGCTGTTAGGTGCCGGTGGCGCCTCAACGGCGATTGGCGCGCAGGGTGCGATTGAAGGGTTAAAAGAAATTAAACTCTTTAACCGTCGGGATGAGTTTTTCGATAAAGCCCTCGCCTTCGCGCAACGGGTCAACGAAAACACCGATTGCGTCGTCACAGTGACGGATCTCGCCGATCAGCAGGCCTTTGCCGAGGCGCTGGCTTCTGCCGACATTTTAACCAACGGCACTAAAGTGGGTATGAAACCCCTTGAAAATGAATCATTGGTTAATGATATCAGTCTGTTACATCCAGGACTTCTGGTCACCGAATGCGTATATAACCCGCATATGACGAAGTTATTGCAGCAGGCGCAACAAGCAGGTTGCAAAACGATTGATGGATACGGCATGTTGTTGTGGCAAGGGGCTGAACAGTTCACGTTATGGACTGGCAAAAATTTCCCTCTGGAATACGTTAAACAGGTCATGGGGTTCGGCGCCTGACAGGCTGACCGCGTGCAGAAAGGGTAAGAAATGAAAACCGTAACTGTAAAAGATCTCGTCATTGGCACGGGTGCACCAAAAATCATCGTCTCGCTGATGGCGAAAGATATCGCCAGCGTGAAATCTGAAGCTCTTGTCTATCGTGAAGCGGACTTTGATATTCTGGAATGGCGCGTGGATCACTTTGCCGACCTCACCTGTGTGGAGTCGGTCATGGCGGCGGCAAAAATTCTCCGTGAGACCATGCCAGAAAAACCGCTGCTGTTTACCTTCCGCAGTGCCAAAGAAGGCGGCGAGCAGGCGATTTCCACCGAAGCTTATATTGCTCTCAATCGTGCAGCCATCGACGGCGGTCTGGTGGATATGATCGATCTGGAGTTATTTACCGGCGATGATCAGGTTAAAGAAACCGTCGCCTACGCCCACGCGCATGATGTGAAAGTTGTCATGTCCAACCATGACTTCCATAAAACGCCGGAAGCCGAAGAAATCATTGCCCGTCTGCGCAAAATGCAGTCCTTCGACGCCGATATTCCTAAGATTGCGCTGATGCCGCAAAGTACCAGCGATGTGCTGACGTTGCTTGCCGCGACCCTGGAGATGCAGGAGCAGTATGCCGATCGTCCAATCATTACCATGTCGATGGCAAAAACTGGCGTAATTTCCCGTCTGGCTGGTGAAGTTTTCGGTTCGGCGGCAACCTTTGGCGCAGTAAAAAAAGCCTCTGCCCCTGGACAAATATCGGTGAATGATTTGCGCACAGTATTAACTATTTTGCATCAGGCATAATCAATAACGTTCCGGCGGGAACACCCTCACCCGCCGAAATAAAAATAAGTGTTTTAAGAGTATTTAATAATAATATTCCGTGAGTATCTGCGCGCTATTTTTCTGGCTGGCGCAGGGAAACTCACACCTGAATCAGGAAAAAATAATGAAACCTGTAAAACCACCTCGTATTAATGGACGAGTGCCGGTCCTGTCGGCACAGGAAGCGGTGAATTATATTCCCGACGAAGCAACACTTTGTGTGTTAGGCGCTGGCGGCGGTATTCTGGAAGCCACCACGTTAATTACAGCTCTTGCTGATAAATATAAACAGACTCAAACGCCACGTAATTTATCGATTATTAGTCCGACAGGGCTTGGCGATCGCGCCGACCGTGGTATTAGTCCGCTGGCGCAAGAAGGTCTGGTGAAATGGGCATTATGCGGTCACTGGAGACAATCGCCGCGTATTTCTGATCTCGCAGAACAAAATAAAATTGTTGCCTATAACTATCCACAAGGTGTACTCACCCAAACATTGCGCGCCGCCGCTGCCCACCAGCCGGGAATTATTAGCGATATTGGTATCGGTACATTTGTTGACCCTCGCCAACAAGGCGGAAAACTGAATGAAGTGACCAAAGAAGAGCTGATTAAACTGGTCGAGTTTGATAATAAAGAATATCTCTATTACAAAGCGATTGCGCCGGATATCGCTTTTATTCGCGCTACCACCTGCGACAGCGAAGGCTACGCCACTTTTGAAGATGAGGTGATGTATCTCGACGCATTGGTTATTGCCCAGGCGGTGCACAATAACGGCGGTATTGTGATGATGCAGGTGCAGAAAATGGTTAAGAAAGCCACGCTGCATCCTAAATCTGTCCGTATTCCGGGTTATCTGGTGGATATTGTGGTGGTCGATCCGGATCAAACCCAACTGTATGGCGGTGCGCCGGTTAACCGCTTTATTTCTGGTGACTTCACCCTTGATGACAGCACCAAACTTAGTCTGCCCCTAAACCAACGTAAATTAGTTGCGCGGCGTGCATTATTCGAAATGCGCAAAGGCGCGGTGGGAAATGTCGGTGTCGGTATTGCCGACGGCATTGGCCTGGTCGCCCGTGAAGAAGGATGTGCTGATGACTTTATTCTGACGGTGGAAACGGGTCCGATTGGCGGTATTACCTCACAAGGTATCGCCTTTGGCGCAAATGTTAATACCCGCGCCATTCTGGATATGACGTCCCAGTTCGATTTTTATCACGGCGGTGGTCTGGATGTTTGTTATTTGAGTTTTGCCGAAGTCGACCAGCACGGCAACGTCGGTGTGCATAAATTCAATGGCAAAATCATGGGCACCGGCGGATTTATTGATATCAGCGCCACCTCGAAGAAAATTATTTTCTGTGGCACCTTAACCGCAGGAAGTTTAAAAACAGAAATTGCCAACGGCAAATTAAATATTATCCAGGAAGGACGGGTGAAGAAATTTATCCGTGAACTACCGGAAATCACGTTCAGCGGAAAAATCGCTCTCGAACGGGGACTGGATGTTCGTTATATCACCGAACGTGCCGTCTTCACGCTGAAAGAAGACGGACTGCATTTAATCGAAATCGCTCCTGGCGTCGATTTACAAAAAGATATTCTCGACAAAATGGATTTCACCCCTGTGATTTCGCCAGAACTCAAACTGATGGACGAAAGATTATTTATCGATGCGGCGATGGGTTTTGTCCTGCCTGAAGCGGCTCATTAACAGGAGTATAATGATGGATTTTTCTTTAACTGAAGAACAAGAACTGCTGCTGGCCAGTATTCGCGAACTGATTACGACTAACTTTCCGGAAGAGTATTTCCGCACCTGCGATCAAAACGGTACATATCCGCGTGAGTTTATGCGGGCGCTGGCGGATAACGGTATTTCCATGCTTGGCGTGCCGGAAGAATTTGGTGGTATCCCTGCGGATTACGTCACCCAAATGCTGGCGCTGATGGAAGTGTCAAAATGCGGTGCTCCGGCGTTTTTGATTACCAACGGTCAGTGTATTCACAGTATGCGCCGATTCGGTTCTGCGGAGCAGCTACGCAAAACGGCAGAAAGCACACTGGAAACGGGTGATCCCGCCTATGCCCTGGCGTTGACGGAGCCAGGCGCAGGCTCAGACAACAACAGTGCCACTACCACTTACACGCGTAAAAATGGCAAGGTTTATATCAACGGACAGAAAACCTTTATTACCGGTGCGAAAGAGTACCCGTATATGCTGGTGCTGGCGCGCGATCCAGAACCGAAAGATCCGAAAAAGGCCTTCACCCTGTGGTGGGTCGACTCCAGTAAGCCCGGCATTAAGATTAACCCGCTGCATAAAATCGGCTGGCATATGCTCAGCACCTGCGAAGTCTATCTCGACAACGTGGAAGTTGAAGAGAGCGACATGGTGGGCGAAGAAGGAATGGGATTCCTCAATGTGATGTACAACTTTGAGATGGAACGCCTGATCAACGCCGCGCGCAGCACCGGCTTTGCCGAGTGTGCCTTTGAAGATGCCGCCCGCTATGCCAACCAGCGTATCGCTTTTGGTAAGCCGATTGGGCATAACCAGATGATCCAGGAAAAACTGGCACTGATGGCGATTAAGATCGACAACATGCGCAATATGGTGCTGAAAGTGGCATGGCAAGCTGACCAGCATCAGTCATTGCGCACCAGCGCGGCGCTGGCAAAATTGTACTGCGCACGCACCGCGATGGAAGTCATTGATGATGCGATTCAAATCATGGGTGGTCTGGGCTATACCGATGAGGCGCGCGTCTCCCGCTTCTGGCGCGATGTTCGCTGTGAACGTATCGGCGGCGGTACAGACGAAATTATGATTTACGTTGCAGGTCGGCAGATTCTGAAAGATTACCAGAATAAATAATCTCCAGGCGGCGCAGCTTCTTACAAAACTGCGCCGCCTGATTTATCCGGCAAGACTTACGGGTTGAGGAAATTCAGATAAGATTTCTTGTTCCGCAAAACAGTTTTTAAATTGCCTGCGGTAATCGCTGGGTGAACAGCCGACATGACGCAAAAACAGTTTGGCAAAGTGATCGACATTTTCATAACCCACACGCCAGGAGATCTCTGCCTGTGATAATTCAGTATTGGTGAGTGACCATTTCGCTTCCGTCATACGCCGTTGAATAACATAGTTAATAGGGGAAATGCGATACTCTTTGGTAAATTCATGGCAAATATAACTGACGCTGGCACGAAATTTTTTCGATAACTGTTCTAAAGTGATTTTTTCGCGATAATTATTATTCAGATAGAAAAGAATATCTTTAATCAGCACATCTTTTTTAATATACCCTTGCTCCGAACGATACGCATTTTTAAAATTTTCGTAGTAGAGAATTGCTAATGTATAGGCAAAAGCGTCCCATAATGAAGATGTCTGATTATTTTTACTTTGCGGCAAAATAACGCTTAGCTCATTAAATAAGGTTTTAATGACCTCTTTTCCCTGCCCTGCGGCAATTACCGGACATGAATGTGGTTGCAGAAGCTGGTTTTCCTCTGCCCCCTGAAACTGAAAGCCATACAGTGCACAGGTACAGGTCGTAGCAGGATCGTTGACATCAGAAGCCACCGCATGAAGTCTGCCGCGTTCTATCACCACAATGTCATCGGCATGGGCTACATACAACGAGGAGTCAATGGTAAACCTTGCCACGCCTTTCTTGACATAAATCAGCTCAGTTTCATTGTCATGAACGTGATGTCCAGACTCCCATTTTGGATTATCGCTAAATGCAAAACGTGAAAGCCGTGGCGTTTTTCCAGCGACAAACAGCGTTTCGCTGACATTATCAAAACAGCGTTGATACATGACAACCTCCCTATTCCATGAGCAAGCAAAAGCAATATATGCCGGATAAAATACGGCGTGTATTACGGTTATACAACCGCGTTTAGCGAGAGCTAAACAAGATTATTTACACCGAATGCAAGATTGTACGGTCACGGCATAACAATATTGCCGCTCACTGCACTTTTGTTTTAGCGATCGCATTTTTTTTGCAAGATTGTTGGCAAGGAAAACAGCTTGCTCCGTCGAAAACGCCTTCCTGCTATCGCACACTATTTTCAGGCCATTTTTACCTTCCATCGGAGATGGTTCCGTATGCGGGTAATGACTCTAACTTATTGATAGTGTTTTATGTTCAGATAATGCCCGATGACTTTGTCATGCAGCTCCACCGA
>NZ_SZVK01000086.1:0-8580 GCF_005280595.1 Escherichia sp. MR
AATCTGAGGCAGCACCTGGCACGGCTGGGACGGAAGTCGCTGTCGTTCTCAAAATCGGTGGAGCTGCATGACAAAGTTATCGGGCATTATCTGAACATAAAACACTATCAATAAGTTGGAGTCATTACCACGCATATGGCGGGTTTTGTCTGGGATGCCGCGCAACTGGAAAATAACCCTTATACCTTTGTTGAAGTGAAAACGCTGCTCGATGGCGTCACCGTTGGCGGGCACAAAGTCAGTGATACTGAGCAGGTGCTAAACCTGGCGGACAGCGCGAAAAAGTTGATCGAGCTGGTGCAGTCAGGCCGTTTTGATCTCGATAAAAAAACGTTCACGTTATTGCACGGCATTATTGCCCGCAACGAGGCGCTGGAGTGGGGCATTTTTCGCGGCGAAGGTGAAGAGTTACATTACAATGCGCGCGTTCATCTTGGGGAGTTGGGCACCCATTTTCCTCCTGCTACCGAAGCGGGCGCACCAGAGCTGAACCGCATTTTTGCTGAGGGTGTCGCGCATATTAAAATGCTTCCCCCGTTTGAAGGCGCGCTGGCGATGTTCCTTTTCGGTGCCTACTATCAGTTTTTCTTCGACGGTAACAAGCGCACCAGCCGCCATATGATGAATGGCTGGTTAATGATGCACGGCTATAATCCAATCAGTATCCCAGCAGCGAAAGCACTGGAATTTAACAGCAAAATGGTACGCTTTTATCACAGCAAAGACGCGACGGAGATGATGGCGTTTTTGGTGGAGTGCTATCAGCTCTGAGTAGACGCCGGATGCGGCTGCGCCTTATCCGGCCCATAAACCCTACTTCCTCAACCCCGCAAACGCCGCCCTTATCTCTTCCTCTGGCAGCTGAATCCCGATAAACACCATCGTGCTATGCGGTTTTTCATCGCCCCACGGGCGATCCCAGTCGGCGCTGTAGAGGCGCTGGACGCCCTGGAACAGCAGGCGGTTAGGTTCGCCGTCAATCCATAGCATCCCTTTGTAACGCAGTAGTTTATCCGCCGACTCCAGCAGCAGGTTTTCCATAACGCGGGAAACTTCGCTGATATCTACCGGGTAGTCCAGTTCCACCACAATCGACGAAATATCGTTTTGTTTATCCGCGATAAAGTGGAAACGTGGCTTGGTGCTGACGACGTTCTCTTCCAGCATAAAACCGTTGGTGTTGAACAGCAGGCCCAGGTCGATGTCGCCGTGGGTGACGGTGTAGACCGGTGCGCGGGCGTTGATGCGCGCCAGACGTTCACGCAGTTTTTCTGCTTCGCCAGCGACGTCGGTTTTGGTCAGCAGAATACGGTCAGCGTAGCCAACCTGTGACTGGGCGATGGTGAACTGGTTCATCTGCTCATCGGCATGTACCGCATCCACCAGCGCAATCACGCCGTCCAGCAGGTAACGCTGGCATAAAATCTCATGGGAGAAAAAGGTCTGAATAATCGGGCCGGGATCGGCCATGCCGGTGCATTCAATCACCAGACGGTCGAACTGAATATTGCCCTTGTCGAGATTATCCAGCAGGTCGAGTAGCGCGTCTTCCAGCTCGTTGGAGCGCGAACAGCAGATGCAGCCGTTGGTCAGCGTTTTGATCTGCGTGGCGCGGTCGCCAATTAATTGATCGTCAACGGAGACTTCGCCGAATTCGTTTTCAATCACGGCAATCTTGTAGCCGTGTTGTTCGTTAAGAATATGGCGCAGCAGGGTGGTTTTGCCCGCGCCTAAAAAACCGGTGAGTAGGGTAACTGCAATCGGGTTCATGCTCTCTCCATTAACAACAGCGCATACCGCCTTTACCATCGCCGCCGTAGCGTGCGTTCTGGCGTTCGCGGAAGAATTCTTCATAGCTCATGTACGGCTTGTCGGGATGGTTGGTCTTCATATGCTCGACGTAGTTGTCGTAGTCTGGAATGCCAATCAACATCTTCGCCGCCTGGCCGAGATATTTTTTTGCCTGTCCTAAGTTACCAAACATAGTTCACTCTGATAAGAACAAAGCCCCGCCGAAGCGGGGCTGAGATTGCTGACAAACTCGCTTACAGGTCAATACGGTCACTGTTTGCTCCCTTTCCCTGGAAGGCGAGAGGGCCAGGGTAGAGTCTTTATATACACCGACGCTGGCCTGTTCCCCTCATTCCCCTCACCCTAACCCTCTCCCCGAAGGGGCGAGGGGACAATCCGTGCGCTTGCCTGGCTTTGTCATCAGCCTGAGCCCCGCCGAAGCGGGGCTAAACACGGTTAGTGGTGCGAAGAGATCTTCACGCCGCCTTCCGGGATTGGAACGTACGGCGTTTCTTTGTCAGTACGTTTGTCGCTGTTACGCACCTTCAGCCAGGTTTTGAAACCGTAGAAGATGATGCTGTACACCACAATCAGGAACAGAATACTCAGACCCGCGTTGGTGTAGTTGTTCACAACGATGTGGTTCATGTTGGCAATCTGCTGCGCCGTCAGGTCAGTACCGTTAGCAATCTTCTCTTTGTACTGGCTTGCCATGTAGAAGAAGCCTTCCATCTGCGGGTTGGTGCTGAACAGTTTCAGGCCCAGCGCCCAGGTGGTGCAGATAAGCAGCCATACCGCCGGAACAACAGTTACCCAGATGTATTGGGTGCGCTTCATCTTAATCAGCACAACGGTGCCCAGTACCAGCGCCACGGCTGCCAGCATCTGGTTGGAGATACCGAACAGCGGCCACAGGCTCTTAACGCCGCCCAGCGGATCGACCACGCCCTGATACAGCAGGTAGCCCCACAGACCCACACAGCCCGCTGTACCGATGATACCGGCAACCAGAGAGTCGGTTTTTTTCAGGAACGGGATGAAGTTACCCATCAGGTCTTGCAGCATAAAGCGGCCAGAACGCGTACCGGCATCCAGCGCGGTCAGGATGAACAGTGCTTCGAACAGAATACCGAAGTGATACCAGAAGCCCATGTCAGCCATCGGCAGCACTTTGTGGAACACGTGAGCGATACCTACCGCCAGCGTCGGCGCACCACCTGCACGGTTCAGGACAGAAGGTTCACCAATGTCTTTCGCGGTTTGCAGGATCTGCTCTGGCGAAATCACGAAGCCCCAGGAGCTGACGGTTGCTGCCGCGTGTGCGGTAACGTCTTTCAGCTGCGCCATGATGATCGGCGCGTTCTCGCCCCCCATTTCATGCAGGTTAGGCATGGTGATGCCGAGACCCGCAGGCGGGGTATTCATCGCGAAGTAAAGACCCGGTTCGATGATGGACGCAGCAACCAGCGCCATAATCGCCACGAAGGACTCCATCAGCATTGCGCCGTAGCCAATGAAACGCGCGTCGGTTTCGTTAGCCAGCAGTTTCGGCGTCGTACCGGAAGAGATCAGCGCGTGGAAGCCAGATACCGCACCACAGGCGATGGTGATGAACAGGAACGGGAACAGAGCGCCTTTCCACAGCGGGCCAGTACCATCAATGTACTGAGTCATCGCAGGCATTTTCAGTTCCGGGTTCAGCACCACGATACCCAGCGCCAGGCCGACGATAACGCCGATTTTCAGGAAGGTTGCCAGATAGTCGCGCGGTGCGAGGATCAGCCACACCGGCAGCAGTGCGGAAACAAACGCATAGCCAATCAGCGCGAAGGTAATGGTGGTGTCTTTAAAGGTCAGTGCCGGACCCCAGTACGGATCGTGAGCAATCACGCCACCGAAGTAGATAGAGGCAACCAGCAGCACGATACCAATGACAGAGACTTCACCCACACGCCCCGGACGGATAAAGCGCATGTAGATACCCATAAACAGCGCAATCGGTACGGTTGAGCAAACGGTGAAGACACCCCACGGACTTTCGGCCAGGGCTTTAACCACAATCAGCGCCAGGACGGCAAGGATGATGATCATGATTAAGAAACAGCCAAACAGCGCGATAGTCCCCGGTACTGGCCCCATCTCTTCTTTAATCATCTCACCGAGAGATGCGCCGTTACGGCGAGAGGAGATAAACAGCACCATAAAGTCCTGAACCGCACCGGCCAGCACCACCCCCGCCAGCAGCCACAGCGTACCTGGCAGGTAGCCCATCTGCGCGGCGAGAACCGGACCAACCAGCGGACCGGCACCGGCGATAGCGGCGAAGTGGTGACCAAACAACACGTAACGGTTGGTCGGAACGTAGTTCAGACCGTCGTTGTTAATAACCGCAGGCGTCGCGCGCGTGGGGTCGAGTTTCATCACTTTCTGGGCGATGTATAGGCTGTAGTAGCGATAAGCCACCAGATACACCGACACAGAGGCGACCACGATCCATAGGGCGCTGACGTGCTCCCCCCGACGTAATGCAACTACCGCGAGGCAGAATGCACCGATGATTCCAAGAATCACCCAGGGTATGTGCTTGAATATCTTTTTAGTATCCATAGTAAAACCTGGCATGTATTGATTAATAGTTGGCCGAAGCCGTTCTAGGTTTGCGTTGCGTTTGAGGAGGTAAATTGACCGCTATCCTGCAGTGATGTTGCCAGAGTTACGCGCGCGTAAAGTAAGGTAAATAACTGAGTGGTTAAATTAGGGACGTAAGCGGTCAGTTTTGCGGTTGAGCGGTATTGAGCAAGGTTTATGAAGGCTATTTATGTGATATTGATCACAACCGAAGCGATTTTTAGCCCTCAGTTGTGTTACTCATATAAAAATTATATTCATGCTATATATATTAAAACCCCATTTCCTCACTGATAATATTATTTTGGCCAATAATATTAATCTATTGGCAAATATCTTCACGTTCAAAATAGATACAGCTAATGTGAAAAATAAGAAAGAAAAATATATCAATACGTGGTTATTGTATTTTTGAACAAAAATAAAAAGTGAGGTAAATTTAATCAATTTCAGGTCGCTACCTATAAAGTTTTCTCATTCCAGGCCGAAAATTCTGCTATCGGTCAACAGGAAAAGAGAAACCATGTTAAAACGTATCAGGATCGTGACCAGCTTACTGCTGGTTTTGGCCGTTTTCGGCCTTTTGCAACTGACATCAGGCAGCCTGTTCTTTAACGCTTTAAAAAAGGACAAAGAAAATCTCTCCGTCTTACAAACCATTCGCCAGCAGCAATCTACGCTAAATGGCAGTTGGGTTGCGTTGTTGCAGACGCGTAACACCCTCAACCGTGCGGGTATCCGCTACATGATGGATCAGAACAATATTGGCAGCGGTTCAACCGTCGCCGAGCTGATGCAGAGTGCCACTATTTCGTTGAAACACGCGGAAAAAGACTGGGCAGATTACGAAGCACTACCGCGTAACTTGCATCAGAGCACAGCGGCTGCTACGGAGATCAAACGTAATTACGATATCTATCACAATGCACTGGCGGAGCTGATCCAGTTGTTAGGGGCGGGCAAAATCAACGAGTTTTTTGACCAACCTACTCAGGGATATCAGGACGGTTTCGAGAAGCAGTATATGGCGTACATGCAGCAAAACGATCGTCTCTATGACATCGCCGTCGCTGATAATAATGCTGCCTTTAACCAGGCAATGTGGGTGCTGGCGGGTGTGCTGATCGTCGTACTGGCGGTCATCTTCGTCGTCTGGTTTGGTATTAAAACATCGCTGGTAGCGCCGATGAATCGCCTGATCGACAACATTCGTCATATTGCTGGCGGCGATCTGGTGAAACCGATCGAGGTAGATGGCTCCAATGAAGTGGGGCAACTGGCAGAGAGTTTGCGCCATATGCAAAGTGAACTGGTACGTACCGTGGGTGATGTGCGTAATGGTGCAAATGCCATCTATAGTGGAGCCAGCGAAATCGCTACCGGTAATAACGATCTCTCTTCACGCACTGAGCAGCAAGCCGCTTCGTTAGAAGAGACGGCAGCCAGCATGGAGCAATTGACTGCGACAGTGAAACAGAATGCCGAGAACGCGCGACAGGCAAGCCATCTGGCGTTAAGTGCTTCCGAAACGGCACAACGTGGCGGTAATGTGGTCGATAGCGTGGTACAAACTATGCGCGATATCTCTACCAGTTCGCAGAAAATCGCCGATATTATCAGCGTTATCGACGGTATTGCTTTCCAGACTAATATTCTGGCCTTGAATGCGGCGGTCGAAGCAGCGCGTGCGGGTGAACAAGGGCGTGGTTTTGCGGTGGTCGCGGGAGAAGTGCGTAATCTGGCTCAGCGTAGCGCCCAGGCGGCGCGTGAAATTAAAAGTCTGATTGAAGATTCGGTTGGCAAAGTGGATGTCGGATCGACACTCGTCGAAAGCGCCGGGGAAACTATGGCGGAGATTGTCAGCGCCGTGACCCGCGTGACCGATATCATGGGCGAAATTGCCTCCGCTTCTGATGAGCAGAGTCGCGGTATCGATCAGGTTGGTTTAGCGGTTGTTGAGATGGACCGGGTAACGCAACAGAACGCTGCGCTGGTGGAAGAGTCAGCCGCTGCTGCTGCCGCGCTGGAAGAGCAGGCCAGCCGCCTGACTGAAGCTGTGGCTGTATTTCGTATTCAGCAAGAGCAACAGCGTCAGCGCGAAGCGTTGGCGGTAAAAACGGTGACGCCGGTTGTGCCACGTAAAGCGGTAGTGGCTGATGGCGGGGATAACTGGGAAACGTTTTAATTGCCACAAAAAATGCCCGATAAGCGATGACTTATCGGGCAAGGGGAGATTACTCTTTATGCGGATCGCTAATGGGTTGATGTACCATGAAGATGTACGCCAGCGCGCCTGCTGCGGTGACGCAACCGCAGATGAGCAGCGCCAGACGGAATGAGTGAGTGGTATCGACAATAAAACCGGTAATAATCGGTGCTAATGAGGCACACATGAAGCTGGCAAAGTTCTGGATACTGCCCACTGACGCAGCCATGCGAGAAGCGACCGCTACGTGAACCAGCCCCCAGCAGGAGGTTCCAGCAAAGTGAAGGCAGAACAGCGCCATGCCAATCAGCAGAACCGCACTCATGGGGGTTGTCGCTTGTGGTACTACCAGAGTAAAGGCGGCTGAAATGAACATCCCGGTAACAATACAGAGCTTACGGTTCTTAATCGGCTTCATCCCGCCTTTGACCAGCCAGTCGGTCACATATCCGTTGAGTAGCATCCCGATCCCACCAAACAGGAAAGGTATTGCTGCCATCAAGCCCGTGCTTTTTAAATCCAGGTGATAGACTGTTTGCAGGTAACCTGGCAACCAGGCAATGTACAACCACCCCGCATAGTTCATACCACTGAAACCGAGCATCATTCCCCACATTGTGCGGTTACGAAACAGGCTGCGCCATTCGGCAAAAGTGAGTGGGTCGCGGCGGGTATTGACGCTACCGGCGTTGAGATAGGTTTGTTCAGCGGCGGTCAGCACCACCTGCTCGCGGTTGCGATAGAACATAAACCAGGCGATGGCGAGAAAAATGCCCAGTAAGCCGATGGTTATAAACATCCCACGCCAGCCGATGGCCAGCATTATCGCCGCCAGAATCGGCGGGCTTATGGCAATACCAATGACGGAGGCCGCGTTGAAAAAGCCCATCGGGCGTCCACGTTCTTTGATGTTGTACCAGTCGTTAATCACTTTAACACCGCACGGGTTCATGGGAGCCTCACCGATCCCCATACCTATGCGCATCAGCACGAACTGCGCCAGGCTGTGCACCATGCCAGACATTGCCTGAAACAGCGACCAGACGATCATCCCTAGCCCCAGCATCAGGCGTGGGCCTTTGCGGTCCAGCAGTATGCCTGCGGGCAATTGCGCAATCCCGTAAGAGAGCGAGAACACGGAGAGTAAAGCGCCCATCTCGGTGGCGTTTAACCCCAGCTCTCCACGAATAGTTACATTTGCTACCGACAGCGAACTGCGATCGAGAAAATTTATTACCGCAGCAATAAATAATAACAACATGGCGGTGGTTTGAATGTGTTTAATTCGGGGACTACGTTGAATTAATCCATTTGGTGGCACGGGGATATCTACCGACGACGATGAGCGAAAGGACGAATGCGGATCGAGGGTAATATTTTCTTTTTCCACGCCGAACTCCTGTATTTATAATATTTTAATTATTGCGTAATTATGTATTGCGCAGGGTTAATATTAATGGCAGATGAAATTTTTAGGATTTCACTACCGCTCACAAAAAAACATTTATAGTCGACTGGTTGCGAGCATAGGTAAGCCGGAAATTTCGGGCGTTTATATTTTGATAAAACCGTGCACAATCTAATAGTTTGCTGTTTTTAATCTGTATTTAATAAACGTACCGCTTGTTCTTCTTGATGGAACGAATCATCGCTTGTTTAGCTGAATTCAAATGGTTACGTAGTGCAAGCGTTGCATCCACATAGCTGCGGCAAACCAAAGCACTGAGAATAGTCATATGCTCATCTATGGCAATAATATTGCGCTGCCTGCGATCGTTTTCGTCCCATTGATAGTGGAAGTGGAAGATGACGGAGATAATATCAATGGATTGATTGAAAAAGATATTGTCAGTGGCTGAAAGCAATAAGGCATGGAACTCTCGGTGATGCTGCCAACTTACTGATTTAGTGTATGATGGTGTTTTTGAGGTGCTCCAGTGGCTTCTGTTTCTATC
>NZ_SZVK01000087.1:0-8418 GCF_005280595.1 Escherichia sp. MR
GGTGGAGCTGCATGACAAAGTCATCGGGCATTATCTGAACATAAAACACTATCAATAAGTTGGAGTCATTACCCAAAGGAAATGTTGTGGTTGAATCAGCAGATACAGGACCTTCTGCGGCTGCAGGTTCCTCATTTACAATAACCTATTCAAACGTGCCTGCTGCAGAGTGTACGAAAATTATCACTGCAGCTGCGGGGAACTTCTATACAGCGGGTGTTGGTGAAGCAGGTAATGTGAAAGCTGCAGGAGGGGTGCTGGATGTCGCAGAAACTGCAACACAATGTGAAAGCGGTGGGAATAGCAACACATTAATTTTCACGTCTATCTAACAAAAAGGGCTTGATAACTTATTTTTGGCTTCTTATTTAAGGAAAGGGCCTTACGGCCCTTTTCCATTTTATATACTGCTTAATACATCATTTATGTTTGTAGAGCGCATATATCTCGCAGGATTATTCATCTGATCTTTGAGTGAGATAAAATGAGCATTACCACAAGTAATTTTCGCATCTTCTTCATTACCAAGGCCAATGTGTTTACTTTTTGTTTCTACAACAAAGTAAATATGTTCTTCACCATTGTCTTCAATAACTAAGGCCCAGTCAGGATTGTAGGTTCCCAGTGGAGTCGGTATTTTAAACCAACCGGGAAGCTTCACATAAAGCTTAACTTCATCCTGTTCTTCGAGTTCCTGAGCGAAACGGCCTTCGACTTCAGAATCTTTAGGAACGTATTCGTAAACTGACTTAGACGAGGTTTCAAAAAGATTACGGGCATATCCTGTTAGCTCTTTATCCATAAAGAGACTTTGCGCATACACCTCGCCTTTTAGTGGATAATATTTAATACCATCAACAATTGACAGGCGTTTGCAGTAGTTGATTCGGCCTATAGCTTCACTGATAAACTGCTGTGGATTTTTAGCAAAATCAGCGAGTCTTCCACTCTCTTTCAGGATGGTGCTTAAACTGCGTCTTGTCAGTCCGGTTTTTTCCTGTAGAACACCAAGAATATCTGGCAATGGCTGCTCTGCAACATCAATTACAGTGCTTGTTGTCCCATTAGACAGAGCTTTAACATCAAGGCCAGATTGACTTTGTTTGATCGTTGCTTTGCTGAAACTGACCATTGCTTTTGCTACAGGCTGCATTTCAGAAAGTGAGTTCGTACAGGATTTAATCAAAGCTTGTTCATCAAATGCCAGTCGGTACAGCGTTTTTTGACAAATGCGCTGCCATAACGCTTCGAATTCCGGGCTGTTTAAGACTTCTTTCCGGTATTTGATAGTTTTACGCTCATCAGCATTGTTTATATTGAGTCGCCCTGCTGATTTACGCAGGATAGTTTCAATTTGTTCCTGTAGTGAGGCATACTTCTCACTAACAACAAAAGTGTTTTCGAATAATACTTCTTTCAGGGCTTTGGTGATTTTTCCCGATTTTTCAAGATAACCTTCAGTTTGTAGTTCAGACCAAATCTCATGTGAACCTGCGATACCTACACCTTGCGGGGAATCAGAGGCGATCAGATGTGCAAACGCATCTTTTTCGATGATACCAAAACGGATGCCTGTTTCGTTCTCAATTTCACTCTGTAGTCGTTCAGCATAGGCTTCATAATTTTCACTGGCAATTACAGTCAGAATGTTAATGCTGTCATCACGAACACGTTCACCCTCTTGGTTAACACACAGGCGAAGACCACGCCCTAATGTTTGACGACGTTCTCGTTCACTTCCCATCTCTCGAAGGCTACAGATCTGGAATACATTGGGGTTATCCCAGCCTTCTTTCAAAGCAGAGTGTGAAAAAATAAATCTCACCGGATTAGAGAAACTCAAAAGCTTCTCTTTATTTTTCATGATGAGGTTATAACCGCGTTCCGCATTTTCGCGGCCTGCATTATTGCTTTCGGTTGTTTCAGCCCATGCACCTTTTTTATCAATGGAGAAATAACCATCATGAACGTCTTTAGCATGTTCTGGATGAGAAGGAACCAAAGTTTTATATGCGGGGCTTTTAATGGCCTTTAGATATTCTTCTTCAAAGATGCGGGCATATTCACCCGGTTCAAGCAGTCCTTCTTCATTAGTCTGGCGATAGAAATCAACCTTATCAATGAAAAATAGGGTAAGAACCTTGATTTGCTGAGGATTAAGGCGAAGCTCTTTATCCAGATGTTCACGGATTGTACGTCTAATCATATGCCGCTGGATAAGCATTGGGTCAATATCACCTACGATATCACCTTCTTTCATATAGTAGGTATTAGAAGGCGTATCCAGTGTCAGATAGCCTTCTTTGCCCGTGCGGATCTCACTTATCCTGTATCCCTGATAAATATCACGCCCCGTTTCGTCATCAAGTGTCATACCGTCATGCACGGTAATTTCAGAACGATTTACGCCCCCTTTTTTATCGGCTATATCAACAATAAGAGTCGCGCTAATGCTATTCTTCTTATTGTTAATACTGACCAGTTTTACATAGGGGCTATTACTTGCATTTTGGACTTCAAGCCCGGCAACTTCGATTTGTTTCACCAGTTTCTGATTGTAAGCATCAATGGCATCGAGGCGATACACCATATGATGTTTATGCACATGTGTCGCTGAATAGCGTAAGGTGAACATTGGGTGCATAGCATCCAGAGCTGTTTTACCCGCACCGTTTAAGCCACCATCCACACTTTGCGGTTCGTCTACAATAATAATTGGGCGTGTAGCACGTATCAGATCAATTGGCTTATCCAGATCGTCAACGGTTGTTTTTTCACTGGACTGATAGAGCTTATTAACGTCTTTTTTGTTAATCGCACCAACTGTCATTACCATGATCTGCATAACAGAGCTGGTTGCAAAATTTCGCACATCCGCAGGTTTTGACGAGTCATACAGATAGTATTGGTATGGAACTCCCGCATAAAGGCTTTTGAAATGTTCTTCAGTAATTTGTAGCGTTTTATAAACGCCTTCCTTGATGGCAACGGAAGGAACTACGATGATAAATTTGCTCATGCCATATCGTTTATTCAACTCAAGCATGGTGCGAAGATAAACATACGTCTTACCTGTCCCTGTTTCCATCTCGACAGTAAAGTCATGGCTGTCGAGCACAGGTGAAGGTGGAAGCTGGTTTTTTAACTGAACATTGTTCAGGTTTTTCAGCAGAACATCATCTTCGGGTATTTGTGGGTTAACAGGCATTGAACCCGTTGAACCTTCAAATGAGAGAACGCCCTGAGCTGGTGCCAGCACAGTCATTTCGCTTTCCCATTTTTCCTGACCTTCAAACAGATCGCAAACTGATGTTATGGCGTTTTGCTGATAGGTAAGGTCAGATTCAAAATGTAGTTTCATCTCATTCCCTTACAGGCTGTGCAGGTTAGTCAGGCCGTGTTGTTCCAGAATGGCGCAAAGATTTGTTTTAGCAACGTTATTTTCAAATGCGTCATCAAGGAAATAACAGACAGTATCTTTGCCAGCTTTCAAACTTTTATGCCAGTCAATGATCCCCTTGGTTAGTTCCTCAACAGAAGAGGCAGGGATTTGACGGGTAAAGCAGGTAAACAATTTTCCACCGTCAACACAAGAAACGGTTAATCCATCAAACTGACGGGTTTCAATGTTAACACTCAAGTCAATGCCACGCTTTAGCATTAACTCTGTGAGCAAATCTTCTTCACTACGGCCTTCAAGGATTGGGCTTACATAGGCATCAATCTGTTCTGAAAGGGTTTCTGCTGTGGCTTCCCACGGACGGATATTAGATGTATCGAGTTTGAAAACACGAAAACCAACGTCACCTTTCCACTCTGGATTGTCTTCACGAACCTTTTTACCCGCGCGGCGGAGGCGTTCTTTGGTTAGTTCTGATATTGTATGGTATTTTTCATCATCTATTTTTTCAGGTAATTGCACAGCAATATATCGGCGTGAACCACTGTCAGCAATATTTTTATTCAAAGTTGCGTGAGCCGTGGTACCTGACCCAGCGAAAAAATCTAGGATAATACTATTTTTATCATTGGTTGTTGCTAAATGTAATATTCTATCTAATAATCTCAATGGTTTAGGCGTGTCAAAGAATACAGATTCTCCCTCCATGAGTTTTTTTAGTTCCTGTTTGGCCTCTTGATTATGGCCACATTCTTTATATGACCACCATGTTGTAGGAACAACACCATCTTGGACCTCAGTCAGGAATCTTTTGATTGATGGAACATTATTACCATTTTCTCCAAACCAAATTTTATTTTCTTTACACAATTCTGCAAAACGTTTTTCAGAAACCTGCCAGCATCTACTGGCGGGAGGAGTTACAATACGTCCTGATGGTGTGGTAATTGAGTAATCATTAGCCTTGGAATAAGTTTTGACTGATAAATCTACAGACTTCCAAACTCCACGAGGGTCATTGTCGGGGTTTTTATACGCTGCATTTTGTTCGTCTGATCTTGGTAGAAAATCTATGTTCCAACCATTTGAATCATTTTTTGAATTCTTCCGTTGCTTTGCATATACTAAAATATGATCATGCATATCACTAAAATATGTGGCATCATTTTGTGGTGAGTATTTTTTTTGCCATACAATATTAGCAACAAAGTTCTCTTCACCAAAGATTTCCGAGCAAACTTTTTTTAAATTATCAACTTCAGCATCATCAATGGAAATGAAAATAACCCCATCTTCTTTCAACAAGTTTCTTGCAAGTTTTAAACGTGGGTAAATCATATTTAACCAATCAGTATGGTAACGTCCACTGGTTTCTGTATTTGTGCTTAAACGTGCTCCGTCTTCTGTCTGTCCAGTAATTTCAAGATAATTTTTCATATTATCTTGGAAGTTATCAGGATAAACAAAATCTTTCCCGGTGTTGTAAGGAGGATCAATATATATAAGCTTAACTTTTCCAGTGTAGCTTTTTTGAAGAAGCTTCAATACTTCAAGGTTATCACCCTCGATCATGAGGTTCTTGGTGTTATCCCAATCAACGCTTTCATCTTTACATGGGCGTAAGGTGCCACGGGAAGGGGTAAGAGCAAGCTGACGAGCCTGACGCTTACCATGCCAGTTCAGGCCATAGCGTTCTTCTTTTTCGTCTACATTTTCACCCAAAAGCTGTTTTAAAACGTCAAAATCAATGCCGTTTTCATTAAAGGCTTCAGGAAACAATGATTTAAGCTTGGTGATGTTATCGGCAGTGATATTCATTGATTGCAGTTCGGGCATTTCAGGCGAAAGTTTGTTCATTGACCATTCCACGTATCTGTATCAGGTTACTGTGTGATGGGGGATATTTTACGGTAAATAGTGCATTTCATCAATGAACAGTGTGCTACAGATTTCTTTTTAAATCATTATGTTAATGCATTTATTGAATGTCCTGTCCTTGTATTAGTACAATTAGCTTTTCTGCGTCTACCAAACATTATCAGGATGTGATGATGGCTAAACTGAACAAGAAACAACTTTCTTTACTCAAGGAAATGCCTGCAGAACAACTCATGCAAATAATTTGTGATATTGCAGAGGATAATGGTCAGGCAAAATCCTTTCTTATTAATGAATATCTGTTAACTCCAGAAGAATCACTGAAAAAAGCTGAGGCTGAATACAAAAGGGCAATTAAAACAAAACGCTTTTATGATTATTATGAAGCAGCGGTTTTTTTTGAGGGGCTATACAGGAATGTCATATTTCCACTTGAAAAGACGGTATCAACGCTGCCTGAAAAAACCGAGGCGTTTTGCCATGATTTACTGCTCTCATTTGATAAAGTCAGCGAAATTGCTGATACATCAGATGGATCATGGATGGACTATTATAATGGTGCTGTCGAAATATGGTTAAAATCCCTGTCCCTACAAAAAGACAAAAGCATTGATGTTATAGCGGATAGAATACTTTCCGTACTTAAAGGTGATGTATATTTTAACTTTGATATTTTTGATAAGTATAAAAAAGATCTGGGATACAATGTTATTCGTGCTTTAAGGGAAAGTCTTCTTAAGACAGGTGATGTTAATGATGCTGTTGAGTTAAGTCTGTATATCAGGGATGTTGATTTCATCAGGCAATGCTTTGAGAAAAGAAAACTGAACCAGCCAGAATACATCATTAAGTTTGCTGAGTTGCTGGTTGATGAACTGTGTACTGAGGAAGCCATTCAGGTTCTCAATAAAATCAAAGAAGATAAATCAGTTGATCAGGCAGGGCTTCGTGATAAATGGACTGAGGTGTTGGCTCTGGCGTTGATTGAAGAAGGCGAGATTCAGCAGGCAAAAACAATTTGTATAGTCGGATTTAAGAACAGGTGTGATGTTATTTTTTATAATATCTATAATCGGGTGGAGAAAAATAATGACTCACTGGATTTGTTCTCTGGCATAGCAAAGAAAAAAGGCTTTCCGTTTGTTATTCTTTTCTTGTCCGGGACAGATAGTTATGGAAAACTTGATTCTGAAGTCATGAATGCGAGTGAAAATGAAATCGCAGAGATGATGTCTTTATTACGCGGTTCTTTTGTTCGTACCTTATCGAGTGAGCTTTACAGGCATGGTTATGCATGTTCTGCAACTCTGCTCCGTAGAGTGCTGGCAGAGGACAGTATCAGTCGTTCTCAGAGTAAATACTACACCTATGCGGCATCTGATATGAAAAAAAGCATTGATTACAGTAAAGATATTGCATGGACTGAAAAAATCCCTTCAACAGAAGAGTATTTAAAATCTCTGTTTATTGAGCACAAAAGAAAATACGCACTCTGGGAAATAATGCTGGAAAAAATCGCTGGTTTAGCGATAGAAAAAGATTCAGTATCATATTCAGCATAGACTGTAATTAAGCATGAAGTTGAAAGGCCGCGAACGGCCTTTCCCTTTATTTATTTGTAGCAAACTCAAACGGCCTTACCATACCGTTTCTGCTTGCATCAAGGTAGTCAGCCCACCATTGGAGCATCAGGCGACGTTGCTCAAGATGTTTTGCCTTGTGGGTATAAGCAGCACGGACGCTGTTACTTTCCTTATGGCTCATTTGAAGCTCCACAGCGTCTTCTGACCATAGCCCGGACTCAATTAAGGCACTACAGGCCAGAGTGCGGAAACCGTGTCCACAGATGTCCTGCTTCGTGTTATATCCCATATTACGCAGGGCTTTGTTGATGGTGTTTTCACTCATGGGTTTAAACGAGTCATAACAGCCAGTGAAGATTAATCCATCATCATGGCCTTCTTCATAAGTCAGTTGTCGGATCTCTTTTAGTATCCTTATAGCTTGCTTACAGAGGGGAACGAAGTGCTTACGCTTCATTTTGGCACCACGAGTCGAATGTTTGACGTTTTCAATTGCTTCACGCTGTTCGGGTATCACCCATAACTTACTTTTGAAATCAATTTCAGACCAGCGAGCGAAACGAAGCTCACTGGAACGAATGAAAATCATCAGATTGAGCTGTATTGCCAGTATGGTTAACCTGCGGCCTTTGTATTCGGCAATTTTGTTCAGTAGCTGGGGTATTTCTTCCAGCTCAAGTGCAGGGCGGTGTTCAGTTTGTGGTTTCTGAACTGCACCTTCCATATCATAGGCTGGGTTATGGCGTATCAGCTTTTGCTGGACGGCATGACGCAGGATTGCCGTAATGTATTGTTGAATGCGCATGGCAACTTCAAGATAACCAAGAGCCTCAACTTTTTTCACCGGAACCAGCAGATCACCCGTATCGAGTTCGGCAACATCTTTGTCACCGATTACCGGGAAGGCATAAGTTTCAAGGCGCTTCCATACGGCATCACCATAATCATCAGACCATTTTGTTTTCGTGGAGAACCACGCTTTGGCTACTGTTCTGAAGGAGCGTGTATTATCACGTTTGGCTTTAAGCTCTTTAACCTCTGCCTGTTTCTTTGCATTAGGGTCAATACCCTGAGCCAGAAGCCTTCTGGCCTCGTCACGGCGTTGTCTTGCGTCAGAAAGAGAAACTGCAGGGTAAACACCAATAGAGAAGAGTTTTTGTTTCCCTTCGAAGCGGTAAGCCATTTGCCAGTATTTCGAACCTTTAGGGGTAACACGAAGGAACATACCAAAGCCATCAGTAAGCTTGTATTCCTTCTCAAGGGGTTTTGCATTTTTTGCTTTAATATCAGTCAGTGACATGAAAACACCCCCTCATTTGTTGGTAAAAGGGAAATCGAACCAGCATTACCAGCATTTTTACCATCAAAATGATATGGCTTCGAGTGGTTTTTAGTGAACGAGGGTGAACGACTGAGAGGGGATAACCAATTGATAGAAATGCAGAAAGCAGACGTTAGTGAACGTCTGCTTTCTTGAAAATGGCTCCTCTGACTGGACTCGAACCAGTGACATACGGATTAACAGTCCGCCGTTCTACCGACTGAACTACAGAGGAA
>NZ_SZVK01000088.1:0-7761 GCF_005280595.1 Escherichia sp. MR
TGATAGAAACAGAAGCCACTGGAGCACCTCAAAAACACCATCATACACTAAATCAGTAAGTTGGCAGCATCACCAAGGATCGCATCCAGTTTCCTTATCGGAAAATAGGCCTGGTCATAGTTGCGATCCACCCGAAACTGGAACTCGTGATAATCATCATCGAGCTGAATGAAGTATTTACACCCGACCAGTTTTGCCTGGTCGAAACAGGCATTACGGGCGTAAAAAATTGAGCGGCGGTCACAGAAATTATCGGCTTCGTCAAAACGACTGGCGATATCGGCTTTGGAAAACACCAGCACCTGTTCACCAAATTCAGCCATGTACTGATGCCGTGTCTTATCTTCATCATCAACAACGATAAAAATTTTCCCGGTATAGCCAGCACGACGCAACGTCCGGTAAGTCAGAACTTTGTCCGGTCGCCCGTGAGTCAGAATAAAGGCGCAAAAATCATCACGCATATTCCTCCTCCTCACCACCATGCTTGATCTCCACCATGCGCTGCGTCATCCGGACAAATCCATTTTCAATAGCCTGCTGATAATCAATGATCACCAGCGCCGACTCCTCGAAAAAACACTGAATTTCAGCGGGGGCGTGAGCGTAATAGTCCGCAATTCTGCTGAAATTAAACACCGTGTGACGTTCTGCCGCACACAGGAGGAATTTCTCAATATCAGGCTCAAGGGACGCCGAACGTATCCGGCTGATCAGCTCCTGAGTTTTCGTATCGTCGTACAGTTCACTGATATCCGGTTTACCGCCCGACGGCTCATAAACAGGCGTATCAATTTTCGTCGTATACGGCTCCTCCTCATTTCCTGTACCGGGCAAAACATCCGTCAACAGTTCATCAATTTCTGTCGGGATGAAGCCTGTCAGGGAGACATCAAAATCAGCATTGATTAGGTCCGACAGCTCCATCCGCAACAGATCTTCATCCCAGCCAGCATTCATCGGCAGGCGATTATCTGCCAGGCGGTACGCCTTTTTCTGCTCATCCGTCAGGCCAGACAGAACAATGACCGGAACAGAATCCATTTTGAGCATTTCAGCCGCCATAACACGACCGTGACCCGCAATAATTTCGCCCTTTTCGTCAATCAGCACTGGATTAGTCCAGCCGAATTGCTTAATACTTTCTACCAGTTGTGCCACCTGCTCAGTACTGTGCGTCCTGGCGTTGTGCGCATACGGTGACAATTCTTGTAATGGGCGATAGACTATCTTTAATTTCTCGCTCATACAGCCTTGCTTTATGAATAAAACGCACCCCAGCAGCCAGTGCTACTGGGGACGGAGGTGTTGCTGGTAAAGTTAGGTATTGGATCAATGAGTGAGTCAACATAATATTAAACTCACAATTATAAATCAGCCATATATTAGGAGCGCCAAAAAAAACCTGAAAACAATATAATAACAGGATAAATTTCAAGGCGACCAAGAATCATAGCTATGCACATTAAACATTTTGCAATGTCATTAAGCACTCCGAATGACGATGCAGTAGCCCCAAAACCTAATCCCATATTATTAATACATGCAGCCACTGTTGCAAATGATGTAAGAAAATCATATCCCATACCATTTAACACCAGTATAAAAAACACCGTGAAGAGAGTATAAAGAAAAAAGAAACTCCATACAGACCTCATTACACGATCTGTAACTATCTTCCCTCCTACATTTACACTCAACAACGCTCTGGGATGAGAAAGCTGATTTATCTCGTGTTTGCTTTGTTTGAAAAGTATAAGAAATCGAAGTGACTTAATTCCACCACAAGTTGAACCTATACATCCCCCAAAGAAACTTGACAACAGCAAAAACACTATCGTGTGCGTGGGCCAACTTGCATAATCCTGCGTAGCTAAACCATTATCAGTGAGCATGGAGCTGGCAAGAAAAAACGAATGAATAAAACTTCCATGCAAGTCATACATACCTATATGCCAGACCTGGAAAGAGGTAACAATGATCACCCCTAAGGCTATTAACAGAAAGAAACGAAGTTCAATATCTCTGATTAAAGGTTTTATCGTTTTCCTGCTAATAACAATATACCAAAGAGTGAAGTTGAAAGCCGATAGCAGGGAAAAAGAACCAGCCACCAGCTCAATCAAATAGTTATTAAAATATCCGATACTCTCGCTATGAGTTGAGAAACCACCAAGCGAAACTGTGGAAATCCCGTGACAAATAGCATCAAACAAAGGCATTCCTGCAAGTCTATAACAGACAATACAAGCAATACCTAATAAAGAATAAGTTATCCACAGTGTCCGTGACGTATCGGCCAGGCGGGGAGTGAGTTTGTCATCCTTAAATGGCCCCGGCATTTCTGACTGATAAAGCTTTGCACCACCAATACCCAATAATGGCAATACAGCAACCGCCAGAACAATAACTCCTAAACCACCTATAAAATTTAACTGTGACCGATAGTACAAATATGCCCGAGGTAATGAACTAACATCATCAATTACAGTTGCTCCTGTTGTTGTTATTCCAGAAACCCCTTCAAACAGAGCATCAATGAACGTTAAATTAAGTTCTGAGTCAATCCATAAAGGGAATGCACTAATAACAGAAAACAAAATCCAAAACATTACAATTATAATAAACCCATCACGGGTACGTAATTGAATGCCAGATTTCTTAGTTGTATACCACGCTCCGCCACCAATGCAAAAAAATATAACGAAAGTTATAAAGAAAACGAACAGGCTTTTTTCTTTATAAAACAATGCTACAACCATTGGTGGCAACATTGAAAGACTATAGAGCCAAACCAGGAACCCACACATATGAGTAACAACTCTTACATGAGATGTATTCATATCTAAATATTCTTTCAATTATAACCACCTTGCTGCAATATTATGATTATACTGTATAAAATTTAACTCCTCTTAGATCTTACTTCACTGTTCCTTATGAAACAATCATCAAAATGAATCATATTGTAGTTAAGATTTTACTTTAAACACTGCTCGGTTATGTATTGCTGAGCACCTTCAAGTTGGGCCTGCATCATTACCAGTCGTTCCCGGAGGGTGAAATAATCCCGTTCAGCGGTGTCTGCCAGTCGGGGGGAGGCTGCATTATCCACGCCGGAGGCGGTGGTGGCTTCACGCACTGACTGACAGACTGCTTTGATGTGCAACCGACGACGACCAGCGGCAACATCATCACGCAGAGCATCATTTTCAGCTTTCGCATTAGCTAACTCCTTCGTGTATTTTTCATCCAGTGCAGCAACATCACGCTGGCGCTGCTGCATGTCAGTAATGGTGGCGTTCGCCTGGCTGAGTTTTTCCTTCGCTTTATCGCGCTGGTCTTTGTAGGAGATGGCGTTATCACGGTAATAATTGACTGCCCATGACAGGCTGACGATGATGCAGATAACCAGAGCGGAGATAATCGCGGTTACTCTGCTCATTTCTGCCCCCACAAACAGATTTCACGCTCAATCTCACGGCGAGTCATCAGGCCTTTCCATTGCTTACCGCCAGCGTATGTCCAGCGACGTAGCTGATCACATACGCCTTTGATATCGCCCTGGTTTATTTTGCGAAGAAGCGTCGATGTTCTGAAATTTCCAGCACCCACGTTGTAAACGAACGAGTAAAGAGCACCGCGCGTTGTTTCCGGTATATCGACTTTGATGTACGGGTTAATTTGTCTGGCGACCGTGGCAAGGTCTTTATTCAGGAGGGTTTTGCATTCTGCTTCGGTATACGTTTTACCGAGCATAATGTCTTTTCCGGTGTGCCCGTAACATACAGTCCATACGCCAACGATATCTTTATATGGTATGTAGCTGACACCTTCCAGACCATCGTCACCACTCGGACCAGTGATGAGCACAGACGCTATGGCAACAGCCCCACCACCAATAGCAGCTGCTACAGCCTTGCGTAATGATGGCGACATTATTCACCTCTCGCAGCCTTACGCTTATCTTCTTTAATCTTGAAATAAAGGTTTGTCAGATAAGTGAGAAAACCCAACACAAGGCTTCCAAGCACTCCAATCGCCGCCCACTGTGACGGACTGACCTGATCAAGCCACTGTAAAAACCAGTAGCCAGCACTGCCTGCAGAGGTGCCGTAGGCAATGCCCGTTGTTAACTTGTCCATGGATTTCATAGCCTCACCTCCGCGAATAACGGATGGTGTACACGGTTCGGAACGAAGAGGAAAGGTATAGAAGTTACATTAGCGTAAGGCTTGAACATCTATTCAAAAAGAAAAACGCCAGCGATTATTCTGGCGTAGCTGAAAGCATCATACAATTATCAAATACGAAAATTACAAAATCATTAAAACGCATCACGTTACATCATGTCTTTTTCTAAAAAAAATCTTGATGAATATTGATGGGGAGGAACACCAAAATATCTTCTGAAAACACTTACAAAATATGACGTGTTTTCATAACCGCATATCTCAGCAACTTTTCCAACAGAATATAAATTGTAGCTTAATAACCTTTCCGCCATCACCATTCGCTCTTCAAGAATTAATTTACTAAATGATAAGCCTTCGTGCTTTAATTTTCTTTTTAACAGACTTTCACTCAGATACAGTCTTGAAGATATATCACAAAGTCTCCATGCTGCAGATATATCCGTGTGAATAATAGCCTTAACTTTACTTCCTAAACTATTAAGACATCCAAATAAAAAACTTTGCACTATTTTCTCTGAAGATAAGATAGCAAGACATGCAAGTGATATTTGATTTCTAACAAAATCCACAGTTCTGCCATCACAATTCAAGCATGCAATCAAGTTCTTTAACAATGAAAAATCTTCACATTCCACCATCAAGTATGCCGGATAAAACCTTCTTACAGAAAAAGGTGAGAGTGTGTTGCTTTTAAAGAAATCATTAACTGTTTTCTCTTCAACATCTACGATCATTACATGATCTATATTTGATGAAAAAAAATCTTTCAAATTGTAATCAATGAGAACAGCACTTCCTTTTTTAAACAAAATATCTTCTTTACCAATTCGGACATCAAACGAGTTCAACACCAAAATGATAGAACATATGTATGGCATATTATCCACCTGATATCATTGGGGTTACACCAGGTAAGTATAGGTGGAAAATCAATATTCGCCAGTTCAACAATAAGGAAAATCTCATTGCATCACAAGTATAAAATTATGTATTTAACTCACAAAGACAAATTATTAAACCAATCTGTTATATTATATATAGCTGCGTGGAATCATAATATCATATATTTTGACTGGCATGTTTACCAAATTTAAGTTGCATCTCAATGGTTTCTTCAGCGTAAACAGAGTTTTTATACAAACTGACACTCTGGGTATCATAGTGTAGTTTTTACGATTGTAAATATCCTGTATGCAGGAACTCATCCTTTTGGATGATATCGCATACAATTAATTTACCATCAGTCTTAGAGCCAGTTCGTCCGGATAGGGATCGAAGTAATTCTGTGTAAGCAAGTAATCATTAGGATACTCACCCAGATAATGCTTCAGCAGAGTCAACGGCGCAAGAAGAGGTAATGTGCCAGAACGATAGTTAAGTATAACCTCGCTCAACTCTTTACGCTGGCGTGTACTTAAGTAGTTACTAAAATACCCCTGTATATGCATCAGCACATTCGTGTGATTTTTACGTGATGCAGGTTTTCTGAGAATCGCCATCAGCTTATCACGATACACCTCAAAGTATGATTCAAGATCCGCCCACTCGTGTATTGCAGCCACAAATGGTCCCATATCTTTATAGCCTGTCTGACTATGCGCCAACAACTGAAGCTTATAACGACTATGAAAAGCCAATAACTCTCTTCTTGATAATTTCTCCTTGTAAAGGTGATTGAGCTCATGCAAAGCAAAAACTCTTTCAACAAAATTCTCACGAAGCACTGGATCATGTAATCGCCCATCCTCTTCAACCGGTAGCCAGGAAAACTTTTCCATCAAAGTGCTCGTAAATAGTCCCACTCCATCTTTACGACCTCGATTACCATTTTCATCATAGACACGCACGCGCTCCATGCCACAGCTGGGAGATTTAGCACAAACCACAAACCCCGATACATCCTTTAATTTGTCCATATAAGAACGACTAAACTCTGTCATTCTCTCTGTCACATCCTCATTCTGGTCGTGGCTGAAACACATCCGTATATTTCCTTGCGTCGAGCGCACAAGACGTAGAGCAGGACGCGGAACTGGCAGCCCTATAGCCATTTCCGGACATACTGGTCTGAATGTTACCCATTCCACTAATTTGTCCATTAAAAAGTCAGCTCTTTTGTGACCACCATCAAAACGAACAGCAGAACCGGCCAAACAACCGCTGATTCCAATCACAGGTTTTTTTATCATATCCTCCCCCTTGACTAATTCATTAACACATAAACTGTGTAGTGCACGGAATAAATTGCCTTTCTGGCGTCATCACTGACAATTTTTCTGTTATGGACTATTCCTAATATAGTATGAAAGTTCTTTAAGTGATCGGTCGTAATCATCTATCTTTCATACTTACTCTCAACTATCAAAAGTACAGGATTTATTATGAAGTTATGGCCTGTGTTGACTGGCATTGCGCTCTCTTTCACTCTTATAGCATGTAAGGCCCCGACACCACCTAAAGGTGTGCAGCCGATTACAAATTTTGACGCCAACCGCTACCTCGGAAAATGGTATGAAATAGCTCGCCTCGAGAACCGGTTCGAACGTGGTCTGGAACAGGTCAGCGCTACTTATGGAAAACGGAACGACGGAGGGATTCGTGTACTTAACCGTGGATACGATCCAACGAAAAATCAATGGAGCGAGAGCGAAGGTAAAGCATACTTTACTGGAGATACTAAAACTGCAGCGTTGAAGGTTTCGTTTTTTGGCCCCTTCTATGGTGGCTATAATGTAATCAAACTGGATGATGAGTATAAGTATGCTCTTGTCAGTGGTCCGAACAGAGAATACCTATGGATTCTGGCAAGGACCTCAACTATTCCAGATAAAGTAAAAGCAGACTATGTGCGAACCGCTCAAAAGTTGGGATTCAATGTCAATGAATTATTATGGGTTAAACAATAAAATCCCTACCCGAAATGATACTTATTAGAAAAAAACCAGCCTTTGGGGAGGCTGGCTAAATCAGGAAACAAGCTGTTATATGATAATAACTACGTTGCGATTCCAACATTTAAAATGTTAGACTAATGACAATCAGACAGCAACTTTTCCTTTAATTATTTCGAACAATCAGCATCCATCTCCAATCGGAGATCCAACACCATCAGCATACCCTCCACTACGCCCTCAGCTTTCTGGAGCATCCTGCCAACCCAACAATCAGATCGCCCATGCTTACGTGCAAGCGCCATAAAAGTCATGCCGCCGACATAATAGTCCACCAATAAATCATGCAAATCGCTGTTGTTCTTTTTCAGACGGGCCATGCACCCGCAAATGATCATCGCGTCATCGTCACAACATTGTGGGCGAGATTTTACTTTTGAAGGAATTAATCCCTTAAAACCGGCGGCAATGGACGACCAGGTCACATCTTCATGATTATTAGCCGCCCACGCTCCCCAACGCTCAAGAACCATCTGAATATCACGCATCAACTTACTCCACAAAAATCAGACCAGAACGCCAATTACAAGCAAAAATCGGCTTTGTTGAATAAATCGAACTTTTGCTGAGTTGAAGGATCAGATCACGTATCTTCCCGACAACGCAGACCGTTC
>NZ_SZVK01000089.1:0-7574 GCF_005280595.1 Escherichia sp. MR
TCGGTGGAGCTGCATGACAAAGTCATCGGGCATTATCTGAACATAAAACACTATCAATAAGTTAGAGTCATTACCCTTTTTCCGTCTGTATTGCAGAACTGCGTAATAATCTGAAGGAGAACTCTTCCTGGCTGGTTGCTCTCTGTGATTTCATTTTTGCACGTTTCAGGCAGTGCTGTATCCGTCTCTGGATACAGATCCGATCATCTTCCTGCAGGTAGTTCAGCAGCAATTCCTGCCAGCGTGCAGCGGCTCTGCGCCATAATCCCCGCTGTTCGAGCTCTTCAGCTTTTTTATCAGTAATCATATTCACCTCTGCTCTGGTCGGTCATGCTTTCTTCCCGGTATGTTATAGTTATTAAGATACTTTTGTCCCTGTTCTGTTCCGGAGTGAACATGATTTTTGTCTGTTCTGTTGTACTGGCTGACAGAGCATTCACCCTGCAGTTTGCCGGGAAAATGCTGTCCCTTTCTGCAGGAGATGTGCTTCTGATTGATGATACTGATCGTGAGGATTTTCAGCCTCATGCTGCGCATATCACTGAGGTGCGGCTGGATGAAAATATCATCCGCAGATATCTGGAGAGTTGTGGCGGCAACCGGGAGGCCGACAACACGGTTTCTTCTGGTTTCATCAGAGTGGCCTTTGCTCATCCTGCGTTGTTGCGTGACGTTATGCATCATCTGAATTCGGGAGGATTTGTTCATCCCGGATTTTCCGAGCAGATGTTTTTTTCCTGCATTGCTGTCTTTGCATCAAAAAAAGGCTTTCTTCCTTTGTTGCTGGGCGGAATGCTTTCTGTGGCCGGGAGAGTGAGGCATATCATCTGTACTGACCTTTCACACCAGTGGAAGCTGCGGGATGTCAGCAGTCGTTTGTATATGAGTGAAAGTCAGCTGAAAAAGAAACTGAAGGAAGAAGGATGTTCGTTCACCGGAGTGCTTCTGGATGTGAGAATGGGCTATGCACGCCGTCTGTTACAGGCCCGTCTGCCGGTCAACAGGGTGGCCGCGCAGTGTGGTTATGTAAGCACATCTTATTTTATCTGCGTGTTCAGGGAATGTTTTGGCGTCACGCCTCACCGGATGCTGGCGCTTCAGGAGCACGGGCAGCATAAAAGTGAATGCTGAGTTTGAATTATTCTGAAGAACGGCGGGCATTTTATGGAAACGGCACATTTCCGTGTCTCTGTGGTCATTCCCGATTGCTGTTGACGCATCGCCACTCACCGGAAATGTGCCGGAATATTTTAATCGTTCTTCACCGTCTGTGAAGGTCCTGTGCTTACATTGCTGAGCGGAAAATGGCCTCAATTTCCTCCTGTGTAGCCTGAATCGGGTTTGTCAGACCACATGCATCCTTCAGGGCATTAGCGGCCAGAACAGGGATATCCTCTTCTCTGACGTTCAGGGCTTTCAGACCTGTCGGGATATTCACTTTTCCGGCCAGTTCCCTGATTGCAGATATACTGTCAGCGCCAGTGATATAAGACGGTAAATGGGGATGCGGACGATTTCCTGGACTCTCAGGAGATAAAACATGTTTACTGAAGAAGAAAAAATCCGCGCCATTGAGCTTTATTTCAAATATGGTAAGAAGCTGGCTCCCGTCGTACGCGAACTGGGCTACCCTTCGAAAAGAAATCTGCGGCGTTGGATCCGCTCATGGGAAGCAGGTGGTGGCGCAAAAGAATCCATTCGTCATAAGCACCGTTACTCCGATGAGCAAAAACAGGTTGCCGTTGAACATTATCTTAACCACGGCTGCTGCCTGGCGTTTACCAGCAGAGCCCTGGGTTATCCCTGCACTGATGTACTCGCTCGCTGGGTTAATGAACTTTATCCCGACAGACGACGTATATTTACCAGTAAGGCCAACCCGGTTGCGCCCTTTGAACCAGAAGTCAAACGTCAGGCTGTCATGGCACTCTGTACACGACAAGTATCAGCCAGTGAAATCGCCAGGCGTATTGGTGTCAGTCGTGCGGTATTGTATAAATGGAAAGATAAAATTATCGGCAACAGTGCTTACCAGACTATGCGTAAACATAACGAACCTTCCCTGGAGGCAGAACGCGATGCGTTGCGGGAGGAAGTCGCCCGACTGAATCAGGAAATACGCCGCCGGCAGATGGAGCTGGATATTCTGAAAAAGGCGGAGGAAATCATAAAAAAAGACCCGGGCATCAGTATCAGTCACCTGAACAACAGAGAGAAAACGAAGATCGCTGATGCCCTGAGACAAACATATCCCCTGACAGAATTACTGCATGTTCTGGGCCTTGCCCGTAGCAGTTATTTTTATCACCGGGCTGCACTGAAAGCCGGTGATAAATACGCCACGATACGTACGATGCTGACAGATATATTTAACAGTAATTACCAGTGTTATGGCTATCGTCGCCTGCATGCGATGCTCAGGCATGAGGGGGGGCGGCTATCAGAAAAGGTTGTACGCAGACTTATGGTGGAAGAACAGCTTGTCGTCAGCCGTAACCGTCGTCGCCGCTACAGCTCATATTGCGGAGAAATCGGACCGGCTCCGGATAACCTTATCGCCAGAGATTTTAAGGCGGAGCAACCTAATCAGAAATGGCTGACAGATATCACGGAGTTCCACCTCCCTGCAGGTAAAGTCTGGCTATCATCGGTGGTGGACTGCTTCGATGGAAAAGTTGTGAGCTGGTCTCTCAGTACACGCCCCGATGCTGAACTGGTCAACACTATGCTGGATAGCGCTGTCGAAACGTTAAATGCTGGCGAACGACCGGTGATACACAGTGACAGAGGTGGGCATTATCGCTGGTCAGGCTGGCTGGAAAGAGTGAATGCAGAAGGTCTTATTCGCTCAATGTCCCGCAAAGGATGTTCACCTGATAATGCGGCATGCGAAGGCTTTTTCGGCAGACTGAAAACGGAAATGTATCATGGGCGTAAATGGTCGGGCATCACGTCAGAAAAGTTCATGCAGCAAGTGGATACTTACATCAGATGGTATAACGAGCGGCGTATAAAATTATCGCCGGGTGCAGTCAGCCCCAAAATGTACCGCCAACAATGCGGGCTGGAATGATAAAGCAGTCCAGGAAATCGTCCGCATCCCCAGAACGGTCAAACATCGTGGCGTTGACAACGGGTTCCTGAGTCCGGTGAAGCGCCGGTTACTGGAAAATGTTGTGTACGTCATAACAGAAACGGAGAGAAAAACGGCGATGCAAATCAGGCGGAGAAGGGTGTATCAGCGGTTACTGAAGGTTGACCCGCTGAAGTGCATCCTGTGCGGAGGTCAGATGCGGTTTACGGGGCTGAAGCGGGGCTACCGTCTGGCAGAGCTGGTCATGATGCATGAGCCACTGGCACGACAGCGGGTATACAGCTGAGAGCCGCAGAGGGGAAGTTGCGTCCATTTTTTGAGGAATGGAGCAAAAAATCATCACAGATATAAAAAATCAATCAATGAAAGTCATTTAATTGCCGGTGCATTGTGGATGCAGTCCTCATGGTACGTAACCAGAGTTGAATAAACATCCATTTTTTTGTGTTTTTTTAACCTCCCTGGGTTTTTAATTCCTGTCGATTAAAAGTGTTAGATTATTTGGTTAAGAGTTCTCTCGTCCTATTTATTCAGGCGTTATCACGGATATGCAGATCGCTAAGTCAGTTGTAAGAAAACCAGACAGTGCACATCATTATACCTAGGTCTTCTCTGGAAAAATACTTAGGAATAATTTATGTAAAACAGGTTGTCGTCTTCATGATTTAAACGCAGTACATATATATACTCTATAATAAATACAGGGAGTATCACGAGACGTCTGGATAAGAGGAATAACCAGAATAAATTGGTAAGGAATAAAGATACTTATTTCTATTGAGAAAAAACATTCATCCTGATGTGATTAGTATCAATGAAATAATGTGCTTGTATGGTTGATAAAAAATGCATCACTAAAGAAAAAACAGTATGAATAAGAATATACGAATTTTACAATTTCTGGTCAGTATACTTTATTCTGTGCAGTCTCATTTTTCTGGTGCGCAAACAATACAACTGAATGGTAATGGTATACCTGAAAGTATAACCAGGAGTATTACAGGTGTTGATGGAAACGCGGCGCTTAATATCAGCGTGCCGTATAAAACAAGTTATACTCAAAATATACTATCTGTTGAAAGCAGTATTAACATCAAAGGAGGAACAAGCAATACATCAATCGGTGGTGCAGGTGTCTACGGTAAAAACTTTACGCTAAATAATAATGGTAGTGTTTGGGGAGGAGATGGATATAATGGTGGAATTGCTGTTAGTGGCAACAAAATATCTATAAACAATTACAGAAATGTATATGGGGGTAATGGTCTTGGTGGCTCAGGAAGTAGCGGAGGTGCAGGGTTAAGCGGGGATGATATTATAGTTGATAATTACAGAAGTATATACGGAGGTGATGATGTAGGTGGGACAGGTGGTTCCGGTGTAACCGGTAGCAATATTACAGTGCATAATTCCGGAGGAATATTGGGCGGTAATGGCGTAAACGGTGGTGATGGTATTAATGGTAGTAATCTTTTCATTACTAACGACAACATGATATCTGGAGGATATGGAATAAAACAAGGGGGAGATGCTATTTCTGGAAATCAAATCACTTTGAATAATAACGGTATTGTTCAGGGGGGATATGGCCCCGACGGTGGTTGCTCTGTTTATGGAGAAGATATCCATATTAATAATCATGGTAATCTTTCAGGATTATATAATAGCCAAAAAGATGCTTATAATACATCAATATTTTTTTCTGGCGGGTATAATTCATTAGATATTTATTCAGATTCTGTGATTAATGGTGATATTAAACTAGCTAGTATACCTGTTAATGGTACAAATGAATTAATTATTAAAAACATCAATAACGCAACAGCAATTAATGGTGGGCTAATGATTGGGAATGGCTCATCTGTTTATCTGTCAGGCAAGAACTCCATTTTTAACGGAAATATAAGTATTGATGAAGACGCATCTATGAACCTGTCTGTAGGAAATGCTAATGTTCACGCAAATACTATTACATTAAAAAGTGATTCATGGCTTAATATAGACACATCAATTAAGAACTGGACTCAGGACTATTACACATTATTGTCGTCAGACACAGGTATCTCGATCGCTGATAATAGTCACATTGTACAATACAATGTATTACTGACAGAAGGTGCTGAAAGTTATGTTTATACGTCTTTAAATGGCGACGATAACAAACTGATATCCATGCTGAGATGGAATAATACAAAAGGGATGGGATATGGAACCTTTAATATAGAAAAAGATGCCACTCTGAACATAGGCGTTTCTCTTTCCGATAATCTTTCACCTTTATTATATGATGGCTGGGACGGCAAAAGTCTGACAAAATCAGGTAATGGTACTCTTATACTTTCTGCAACAAACAATTATACAGGAAATACAGAGGTTAAATCTGGCGTATTAATTCTTGCTGCACCTGATGCTCTTGGTCGGACTGAGTATTTATATTTATCCCGTGGCGCAGAACTGGATATGAATGGGTATCCTCAGACAATAAGCAAACTACTGACGGCTGCAGGCTCTGTGCTGAACATTCATGGCGGAAGTCTGATACTGAATAATGGAGGAGAATCTGCAGGTACTATTGCAGGGGATGGTTCTCTGAACATAAATGGGGGAATGCTTGATATAACGGGTAATAATCGTAATTTTTCCGGTGTTTTTACCGTGAATAAGGGGGCTCATTTGGCTGTATCCACGGCTGATAATCTGGGGACAGCCTTTGTTGATAACTATGGCACATTAACTCTGAACAGTACATCAGCATGGCAGCTTACCAACAATATCAGTGGTTATGGTAATGTTCGCAAGACGGGAGCAGGTGCACTGAACATTAGCGATAACGCAAAATGGACCGGGATGACAGATATTATTCAGGGGACAGTGATACTGGGGAACGCAGATTCACCGGTGATGCTCGGCAGTAACCAGGTCATTGTTGAAGAGCAGGGCAAACTCTCCGGGTTTGGGGGCGTTGCAGGAAATCTGAGCAATAGTGGTATAGTCGATCTCACTACATATATGCCGGGTAATATACTGACTGTCGGAGGGAATTACACTGGCAGAAATGGACTTATTCTCCTCCAGACAGAAACAGGTGGTGACAATTCGAAAACAGATCGTCTGGTGATTAAAGGTAATGCCAGTGGCCGTACCCGTGTCGCTGTTACTCAGGCCGGTGGTACTGGTGCAGAGACACTTAATGGGATTGAAGTGATTCACGTCAGTGGCAATGCTGATAATGCTGAATTCATTCAGACGGAACGTATTACAGCCGGAGCTTATGATTACATACTGAAACGTGGTCAGGGGATTAACAGCACTAACTGGTATCTGATTAGCAGAAAAGACATTCCTGTACCACAACCTGAAGCTGTACCGGAAAGCCATGATAATAATTTGCGTCCTGAGGCAGGTAGCTATGTTGCCAGTATTGCTGCTGCAAATAATCTGTTTGTAACGAATCTGTATGAACGACAGGGACAGGAGTTGTATATCAGCCACATGACAGGAGAAGAAAATGAAGCAGGTATCTGGATGTATAATAAAGGAAAACATAATCGCTGGCGTGACAACAGTAGTCAGCTGAGAACCCGGGGGAATAGCTACGTTGTGTTAATAGGGGGAGATATAGCTCAGTGGAGCCTGAATGGTACCGATCGCTGGCATACAGGTATGATGGCTGGCTATGGTCATAATAATAACAGTACGAATGCCCTGAGCACCGGATACCATTCGGAAGGAAGAATGAATGGATACACAGCGGGTCTTTATGCAACATGGTATGCCAATGATGAAACACACAATGGTTCTTATCTTGATAGCTGGCTGCAATACAGCTGGTTTGATAATCATATAAATGGAGAACGGCTGCCTGCTGAGTCATGGAAGTCAAAAGGGTTTACGGTATCTCTGGAAGCAGGATATTCATGGAAGGCTGGAGAGTTTACCGACAATTACAAGGGAAGTCATGAATGGTATGTTCAGCCGCAGCTTCAGGTTGTCCGGATGAATGTAAAATCAGACAAATATCATGAAAGTAACGGAACCAGTATTGAAAATACCGGTAACGGAAATATTCTCACCCGCCTGGGAGCAAGAACATGGCTTACCAGCAAAAACGGTAAAAATACGCGGTATGCGGTTCCGTTCAGACCATTTGTGGAGGCACACTGGTTGCACAATAGTCGTGTTTTCGGCACCAGTATGAATGGTGTAAGTATATACCAGGATGGTGCGCGTGATATCGGAGAAATAAATGGTGGTGTTGTGGGAATGATAACACCAGAAGTAGCATTCCGGGCTGATGCAGGCATTCAACTTGGAGAACATGGATACCATAATACATCTGCCATGTTGAGTGTGGAATATCGTTTCTGATGTGTCTTTACATTATAAATATCCTTCACAAAATATTGGGTGATGCTGCCAACTTACTGATTTAGTGTATGATGGTGTTTTTGAGGTGCTCCAGTGGCTTCTGTTTCTATCA